>CAIYZW010000383.1 GCA_903930725.1 uncultured Bacteroidota bacterium | reverse complement strand
GTTGAAAGGCAAATCAACCATTTTTAATTAGTCCTGCCGTTTCCTGAATGAAGACTCATACTTTTCAATTGTCAAACCAAATTAAAAATGACTTCTTTTTAGCTTCCACCATATTATAATGGAATAAAACCAACCAATGATAAACAAACAGGATCATCCGGTGGGATCGAATAATCTGGTTTGAGCGGTCATATCTTGTGGGCTGAATAAAATCAACATGAATCATTTCGACCGAAAAAATGAAGCAAACCGAGGGTTGGAAAAGAAAACCCCGATGATTTAAAATTTAACCACAGTTGCCAAATCAGTTAATAAAACCAGGTTTTGAAAATCGATAAAATCATTTTTTTGCTTTGTTTTTCCGATTTAGATTAAGTTTGTTCACAAATCGAACATTGTATTTATTCATAAAAATTTATAGCTATGGCTTCACCAGGCAAAATCTCCAAACACCAGAAAGTAGTTGAAACCAAAAATCCGTTTTACATTTTCTCCGGTTTTTTTGATCCTAGTCCTTCCATTGATACATCTCAATTCCGCAGAAGATGCTATGTTAATGCCGCGTTTATTGGCAGTGTCCATCTTTCTGACACTTTTTAGTGCAACTGTTTTCTTTGCTAAAAAGAAAAGTTTAACCGATTTCTCCATCTTCAGAAATCCGGTTTTCATCTTATTAGCCTTGTATCTGGTAGTTGTGATAGCTTCATCATTCTTTGCATTAAACACAAGGGAAGGATATTTTGACATCGTGCGGACTATCGTTTTTTTTGTGTTGGTTTTTTATTGGGTTCAACTCAGCTTATCCACACCAGCATGGTTTGATGTAATCTCAAAAATGGTAATTATTTCATCTTTAATTGCAGCAGCTGTAGGTTTTTATCAATATTTTGGCCAGGTACTTGGCGGTTCCGAAAATACACTCGCCGATGGCCGTGAATTGCTTTATGTTGTTGATGGTTTGATGGCGCATAAAAATTTCTTTGCAAGTTCATTGATGTTGATGCTGCCGTTTTTAATCTGGGGAGTTTGGAAACTACGGGAAAAATGGCGGATCGCGGCAATCGGGACAACCGCATTGGTTTTTATACTAATTATTATTGTTGCAACAAGGGCAGTATGGGTTGCTATAATTGTTTCGTTTATAGTTGTTAGTGTGATTTTGTTGGTTTACAACCGCCATTTTCAAATATCAAAAAAAAATATCAGGAATTTTGCGATAATTGCCTCCGTTTCAATTTTAATTGTTTTTACCTTCATTGCCGTGGGTGGGCGGATTTCGAAAAATGCTTATCTCGAAAAGCTCGCCTCGGTTGTGAGACCTGCTGAGAGGAACAATCACTTCAGGCTCGATATCTGGAATATTACTTTGGACATGGCCAAAGACCATCCTGTAACCGGCGTTGGTGCCGGAAACTGGCAGATTATGGTCCCTGAATATTACAATAAAATAAAATTGAAGGGCAAAGAAGTAAACTGGCAGACTCCCCACAACGATTTTCTCTGGATTCTTTCAGAGAAAGGATTTCCGGGGCTTTTGCTGTATCTGGGTGTCATGGCTATGTTAGCGTTTTTTGTTTTCAGAATTATCACCGGAAATGGTGTCCAGGAGAAAAAAATAATGGCAGTACTTCTTTTTGCCGGCCTGATGGCCTATCTTGGCAATTCCTTTTTCGATTTTCCTTATCAACGGATTGATCATCAACTGTATCTTTCGATATTCATTGCTGGCATTGTTGGCATTTATCACCAGCAAAAACCAGCTAAGCAACTTGCATTTAGCAAAACCATTTTTGGCGTTTGCCTCACAATTTTCCTGTTATTTGGGGTGGTTTACAGCTATGCCGCACTTCAACTCGAAATCCACAGCAAAAAGGCCATGTTTTTGCACAAAAGTGGAAAGGATGATCTGGCGCTCAATGAGATTAAACTTGCTGAAACACCTTTCAGAAGTTTGGATGCAATGGGTTCACCCCTGGAATATTATTCAGGTTTGTCGTATTCGTCATTAAATAAACATCAGGAAGCAATTCCCTACTTTTTGAAGGCTATTGAACTGCATCCCAACCATATTGCCCTGCTTAACAATATCGGCCTCGCCTATTACAAAACCGGCAACAACGAACTTGCGAAAAAGTATTACCTGGATGCCTTGAAAATTGTTCCCGATTACAAAGAAGCATTGGTCAATTTATCTTCAATTTATTATTTCGAAAAGAATTACAACAAGTCGCTGGAAATGCTTGAGGATGTTAAAGGCAAGAAAAAGCTGCCTGAAATAAAGAAAAACATCAACGCGCTGAATAAAATTCTTGGGATCCCTGCAGATTCACTGGACAAAGCAAAAAAGCACAAGGATAAACAGACAAAAAAAGCCGAAAAAGCCAAGAAACACAAAAAGGACAAGGATAAAGCAAAGCGAAAGTCAAAACAATAACGAGCGGCGTTTAACCTGATTTCCGGGTACTAAAGCCGAAGGTTTATCCAGAGGTAAAAAATTAAAATTGAAAAACTTGAAATGATATGAAATACCGACTGATACAATGCTTTTTTGCGCTCCTGCTCCTTGCTGTTTCCTGCAAAAATGAACCAACCATCAGCATTTTGCAGGCTCCCGCCAACGAGCTAAAATGTAAGATAGATTTATCCGGAAAAACGATAATCCCAAACGGACGTTTTTTAACTCCCACCGGAAAATCAGTTTTTGTTGCGCCCCATCCCTATGGCCTGGCTTTGAGCAGTGATGGAAACACGGCAGTTACAGCCAATTCCGGAACAAACCCGCTTTCGATTTCGATTATTAAAAACCTGCATTCCGTAAATCCTGAAGTTTTGCAGGTTCCTCCGGGGCCTTCCGGCGATGAAGGAGTGCTGGCCTCGGTTTTTATGGGTCTTGCCATTTCTCCCGATCAGCAGGTGGTGTATGTTTCGGGAGGCGAGGAAAACAAGATTTTTATTTTTAATCTCCTCACGGGAGCAAAAGAAGGTTTTATTGATTGTTCCAAATCAACCAGCGGCGAAGTTTTTACAGATGGTTACATTGGCGACCTTACGCTTACAGGGGATGGAAAATGGCTGTACGCTGTTGACCAGATTCAGTTTAGAATGATGATTATCAGCACGGAAAACCGAAATGTTATCAAAAATATTGTCGTTGGACGATACCCTTTCGGGATTGCGCTTTCGCCTGACGAAAAGAAAGTTTATGTAGCCAATGTTGGCCTGTTTGAATATAAACCCATCAAATTCAAATCAAAAACTGACACAAGCCTGGCCTTCCCACCTTTTGGTTATGGAACGGAAGAAGCAAAAAATGGTTTCAAAAACGATTCAATCGAAGTTGCCGGTTTGGGTGATCCAAATGTTCCGGAATCATTTTCGGTTTGGGCGATTGATGTCTCAAATCCGGCAACGGCAAAGGTTACAGCAAAGATTAAAACCGGGTATCTGATCGGCGATTTGGTTGAAGGAATTCCTGCCGTGGGCGGGTCAAGCCCAAATTCGATTGTAGCAACAGATAAATATGTTTTTGTAAGCAACGGCAGCAACGACAATATTTCGGTAATTGATCTTGTCCATGACACTATTTTAACCGAAATTTATCTGAAATCGCATGAAATTTTCAAAAATTTCAGAGGTATCATTCCTTTTGGATTAGCCGTTTCGCCCGATCAAAAGCGGCTTTTTATTGCCGAGGCCGGCATCAACGCCGTTGGTGTGATTGATATCAACACATTGAAAGTAATCGGCCATATTCCAACGGGATGGTTTCCTTCGAAATTGGAAGTTTCGCCTGATGGCAAAAAACTAGTGGTTGCCAATGCCAAAGGTTTTGGCAGCGGGCCTAATGGTGGCAAGGATTTTAAGCCCGGCAACGAAGGTACATACATCGGAAGCCTGATGAAAGGAACTGTTCAGGTTTTTGATATTCCGGATGATGCCGCTTTATCGGAACTCACCAAAAAAGTAGTTGCAAACAATTTTAAGATTAACCGCACCAGCGATCAGGAACTGGCCTGGCGGAAAAATAATCCGGTGCCGCTTTTTGGTGGCCAAAAGGAATCGCCCATCAAATACATCGTTTTTATCTCTAAAGAAAACAGGACGTATGATGAAGTCTTCGGACAAATCGAAAAAGGCGACGGCGACCCAACGATTGCGAGGTATGGCTCAGGGGTAACTTTTAATAACCGGTCAGGCCGGGATACGGTAAAAAATGCCACCGTTATGCCCAATCATCTTAATTTGGCTAAGAATTTTGCCATTGCCGATAATTTTTATGTTGATTCGGATGTTTCGGCCGACGG
>CAIYZW010000382.1 GCA_903930725.1 uncultured Bacteroidota bacterium | reverse complement strand
TAAAATAAACAGAATTTAAATTTTCATTCGTTCCACTCGATATTATTGACCAGGTGGCGCCACCGTTGATGGTTTTTAAAATGACCCCATAATGCCCTGTGGCATAACCTGTTGTTGCATTCGTAAAAAAGACTGACAATAATCCCGTGGTGATTCCGCTTGTTAAAGTAGTCCAGGTGGCGCCTCCATTGACGGTTTTTACGATTGTTACGTCACTATAATCCCCACCCACTGCATAACCTGTGTTTGCATCGGCAAAGTAAACTGAGTTTAAAGTTTTACTTGTCCCGGATGATAAAGCAATCCAGTTTGCCCCTGCATCAATGGTTTTTACCATGGCCCCATTATACCCGACCGCATAGCCCGTATTGGTGTTTGTGAAGCAGACGCAAAACAAATGATTGGTTGTGCCAGGTGATAAAGCAGTCCAGGTTGAGCCTCCATTTGTGGTTTTCAGGATTGTTCCGTAATGACCGGCTGCATAACCGATGGTGGCACTGGTAAAGTAAATGGAGTATAAGTGATTTCCCTGGGGCAAGGGATTTTGCCAGTTCCATTGTGCCATTGCACCATTTGTCAAAAAAAACGCGATCAAAAGGACGTAAAATTTTTTCATAATTTCATTTTTAGGTGATTTTAAGGAAACTGTTGTTTTACTTTTATAATTCCAACTTTTGTTAAAATGCCCGAACTGCGCGGACACAGTCAGTGTTGTTTTTACTGCCGCTACTTTGGCCGCCATTGGCAAAGTACTGATCCCAGGCACCATAAGCGCTGCTTTCTGAAGAACTCCAGTATGAACTATTTAAAAATCCTCCTATTGCAATTCGTTGCGCGTACATCAGGTTTAGTTCGTCTTTCGATGGCAAAAACCAGTCATCGTAACCGTTAAGTGATAAATCATTGCAAATACGGGCCGCTTTGGCAGTTTCGCTGCATCCGTTAACGATAAGCGTGGTATTTGCCTGTCCGGCGCCAATAATAGTGGAAGTGCCAGAAATTGAGGTTCCCCAACAGCCCCACTGGCTACCAGTACTTTGGTCGCTTGTTGCTGAAATAAGCCCATGTTGTCCCGAACCATCTATATAGAAAATAATCCCGCCGCCATAACTTTGGCCAATATTGAATGAAATTGATAAAGTCGTAAAACTAATTTGATTGCCATATGCTGTGCCCGAACTATTTGTGGCATATGCCCTTACATAATAGAGCGTATTCGGGTTTAGCCCGGTGAGGTTGCTGACAAAAGTGCCGGTTCCGCTGCCATTGCTGGTATGGCCGCCGGTGATGGTGGGGTTTGCTGAGGTGCCCCAGCAAAGTCCTCTTTCGGTAACCGTGGATCCTCCATCAGAAGTTATATTTCCTCCACTTGTGGCAGCGGTTTGTGTGATATTTGAAACTGCGGTTGTAGTGACAGTGGGTAGCAATTCTTTGGTGCAGCGAAGATTACAACCTAATGTCTTGTTGGAATTGAGCACGGAACTTGCTCCACTGCGGAAATAGAAGAGCCAGCCAAAGTCGCTGCTGAACTGCGAACTGCTCCAGTACCAGCCGAAGACGCCACGAGAGAGCAGAGAACCATTGGTGTTGAGCAGATACCCGGCAACATGTAACTTTAGGCCAGAATTCCACGGGCCGTTCCAGTTAACCCAATTTCCACTTGCGTCAATATTGGTCCATTCTGTTGTGGTCGGAATACGCCAGCCACCGCCAATCTCAAGCGTACATGGGTCATTGGATGCTGTCCAGTCGGAAGTTTCGATGATGCTGCTTATCCAGGTTGTATTCGGGGTTCTTGTTGTACCATCATGCTTGTAGCCCTGTTTGCGGTTAAACTG
>CAIYZW010000381.1 GCA_903930725.1 uncultured Bacteroidota bacterium | reverse complement strand
GTACCCAGAAGTGGCATGTTAAACTTGACGATGTTTCGGTGATGTCTTTAGAGTATGTAGCCGTTAATGAGAAGCCTCTGGACAATAAGATGAATGTTTTCCCTAACCCGGCAATGGAAGCGATCAATATCACTTCACCAGACCTGATAAACAGAATCCGGATTTATAATAGTCAGGGTGCTTTGGTTGATAACTATGAAGCAAACTCCACCAGCTACCGGATTAACAGTGGAAACCTTTCGGAAGGATTGTACATTCTGAAGATAGAAACAGATAAAGAACAGGTTACTAAGCGCGTGAATGTTATTAAATAGGGATAATTCCTTTCGGGAACAAAATTAAGCAGGATCATAACTGATTTGTTTTTTGTGTTCTTGCTTTTCATAACAAACTATAGGAAAAAGGTTTCATCTCTGAAAAAAGGTGAAACTTTTTTCGTAAATAGCGATAACTGATATTGAGAATAATAAGGTATTGAATATCAATGGTGTGAGGGGTTGTACTAAGGATTAGATGACAGGATAAGGTATTTCTGCATTAGGTAAAAAATGAAAATCTCCTTTTTCAATCAGTTAATCTTGGGGCAATACTTTTTAACCAATGCTCATCATCCATAGTAGCCTATTTAAACCCAATTCCTTTCCGGCCATGTTGGATGTCTTAAAACTTAACTTTTTGAAGCAAAAATCTTTTCGCATCATAAACATCTGCAAACTGTTTGTCGTACCTGGCATCAACTTCATACATGTCGGCAAGGTCAAAATCCAACATTACTTTTTACCCTCTGATTTCATAAATTTTGGTTTCGATTTTCGTAAACGGATTTTGAAAAATAATATTGATATTTTGGATTGAACACAAACGCTGCTAATGTGTTATAATATTCTTCAAAATTGCTAAATCTAAATCCTTAAAACACGAAATCCCCTTTATAAAATTCTTACTTAATCTATTGTAAAATATCTCTTTTTAAGAAAAACACAGTACTATGCCTATGAAAAACACATTACTTTTTTTGACACTTTTTTGGTTTAACCTTAGTCCCGGCATCTTCGCACAGGCTCCGCAGGTCTTCAAATACCAGGTGGTGGCCCGCGATTTGAACGGCAATCCTGTGATGAACCAGAATGTCTCGGTAAAAATCGTCATCCTTGCCGGAAGCACTTCCGGTACAATGGTTTACAGCGAGTTGCACAGCGCTGTAACTAACAGCCTTGGATTATTTAACCTTGAAATCGGAAATCCGGTACAGGTTTTATCCGGCAGTTTTGCGGCGATTGACTGGGGTGCTGCTACGCATTTCCTGAAACTGGAAATTGACCCTTCGGGCGGCTCAAATTTCCAGCTTATGGGAATATCTCAACTGCTTTCGGTGCCTTATGCACTGTTTGCCGAAAACACCGCCAACAACGACGATGCTGATGCCGATCCATCCAATGAGTTGCAAACCATCATCAAAGATGGACAAACTGTAACGTTATCGAATGGCGGTGGCTCTTTTACCGATGAAACAAACGATGCCGATGCCAATCCCGCCAACGAGTTGCAAACGCTGAGTCAAAACGGATTAAATGTAACGCTTTCGCAAAATGGCGGAACCATCACCGTTGCC
>CAIYZW010000380.1 GCA_903930725.1 uncultured Bacteroidota bacterium | reverse complement strand
GTATTTCATTTCAAAAGTATTTCATTTTAATTGATTAACATGGTTTCAATTTTTCAATTTGGTACAATTTCGTGGTTTGAGCATTTGTTGGCAAAACATGAGTTTTAAACGCCCAATCAATTTGTGTTGGAAAATTTGACATTTTCTTTTCTTTACCCATCGCACCTTTTGCACCTACACTGTCTTAAAATCCTTACATTTGTTCCTGCTTGTTTTACACAAATAAAATGACACCATGAATCAAAAAGCAGCCCTAGTTTTAGGAAGTGGAGGTGCACGTGGAATTGCCCATATCGGGGTAATCCACGAACTTGTAAGAAATGGCTTTGACATCTTTTCGATTGCCGGTTCTTCGATGGGCGCCCTGGTTGGCGGTGTTTATGCTTGCGGGAAGCTGGATGAATACGAAGTATGGATGTGCTCCCTCAGCAAAATGGATGTGTTTAATCTGGTCGATTTTACCCTGAGTACCAGCGGAATTATTAAAGCTGATAAGGTTTTTAAAGAAATCCGTAAATTTATTCCTGACCAGCAGATTGAAGATTTACCAATTAAATTTGCTGCCGTTGCCACCGACCTTAAACATGGAAATGAAATTGTAATAAATGAAGGAAGTTTGTTTGATGCTATACGCGCTTCAGTTTCAATTCCTTTGATTATAATGCCGGTACTAAAAAGCGACACCCTTTTTGTAGATGGCGGCGTTGTAAATCCCGTACCTGTAAACCGTGTATTCCGGCAGGAAGGCGACATCCTGGTTGCAGTTAATGTAAACGCTCAAATACCTTATCAAAAACCGACTGTTGTTAATCCTGACTGGCATTTTCTCGAGAAAATCAACAGCAGCAAATTAAGAGAGTTCCAGGAAAAACTATCCGGTCTCTTTCCTCCATCCAAAAAAGAAAAAACCGGTTATTTTAATCTGATCAGCGAAACTTCAAGTTTGATGCTTTCACAGATTTTGAAGCTTACCCTCGAAATGAATCCGCCGGATTTGCTGATTGAAGTCTCCCGAAATGCCTGCGGCACATTCGATTTTTACAAGGCTTCCGAACTTATCAAACTTGGGAAACAAGCCACCATCGAGGCTTTGGAAAACTTGAAAAAAACCCAAATCACAAATTTCAAAAATTAAATCCCAAACGATAACTCATAACTCATAACTCATAAATTATAAATCTCTCTCCAACTTAAACCCATTCCAAATTTCGACAAGCAGTAAAATTCCTCAACCATAAAAACAAATATTTTGTTCCTTTGATGGTTCATAAAAACGCTTGGTTTCAAAATTTAAAATACTGATTATATGACATTTACCATCACCGGGGCTAACCTGACAATCGAAGACGTCGTTAATGTGGCCCGACACCGCCAAAAAGTTGAACTTCATCCCGAAGCATTGCAACGCATTATAAAATGTCGCGCCATGCTCGAACGTAAGATTATAGCCAAAGAAATTATGTATGGCGTAAATACCGGCATTGGCGAGTTTTCGGAGATGGTTTTGAATGACGATCAGGTTAAAGAGTTTCAGAAATACCTGGTTTACAACCATGCCGCCGGTATTGGCGACCCCATGCCCGAAGAATATGTGCGCGGCGCCATGTTGGGCAGGATAAATGTTCATGCGCACGGCAATTCGGGAATCCGTCCCGAAATTACGCAAACGCTCGTCGAAATGCTAAACAAAGGCGTTACACCCTGGGTTTGCCAGAAAGGCTCGGTTGGGGCTTGTGGTGATCTTGCGCCCATGTCGCAGATTGCTTTGCTTATGATGGGAGAAGGCAGAGCTTATTTTAAAGGCCAACTTTATGAAGGCAAAGAAGCCCTCGACCTGGCCGGAATTCCAATTCCCGGTTTGAAGGCACGCGATGGCCTCGGAACCATCAATGGCTCTAATGTGCTGACCGCCATGAGCGCAATTTTCCTTGTTGACGCCAACAACTGGCTCAAACAGGCCGAAATCGCCTGTGCCATGTCGCTCGAAGCACTCAAAGCCAACATGAAACCTTATACGCCAAAACTGCATGAAGTAAGAGGATTTAAAGGCGCAGTTCGGAGTGCCGCTGCCATTCTGAAAATGGTTGCCGGCGGTGATCTCAACGATGGCCGGGTAAAATGTAAAGTTCAGGACGCATATTCGATGCGGTCAACACCTCAGGTCATTGGCGCTGCGCATGATGCTTTGGCTTATGCACGCTCGCAGGTCGAAATCGAATTGAACGGTGTGGGCGACAACCCCATTTTTTTCCCGGACGAAAACCTCCAGCTTTCGGGTGCCAACTTCCAGGGTTCACCGGTTTCGCTGCCGATGGACATGGCGGGTATCGCCATCACTATGGTAAGCGTTCTTTCCGAAAGGCGTATGAACCGCCTCAACAACCCGGCTTTGAGTGTTGGATTGCCTGCTTTTCTTACCAAAGGCGCAGGCATGTTTTCCGGTTTGATGCTCAGCCAGTACACTGCCGACATGCAGATTGTTGAACAACGCATCCTTAGCGCACCG
>CAIYZW010000379.1 GCA_903930725.1 uncultured Bacteroidota bacterium | reverse complement strand
ACCATTCCTTCCCGACATTAACTTGAAATCCGTTAAACATCTGGATCATAAGCGCTGCATCCGAAGATTGCTCTGTTGAACTCCAATAGGCGCCATAAGCAAAGTCGCCAATTAGAGATTGTTGCAGGTATATTTGGTACAGCTCATCTATCGATGGTAAAAACCAATCGCTGTATCCGTTTAAAACAAGAATGTTGCATTCACTGGCAGCACAGCCACTCCATAAACATCCGTTAACGATGGCAGTTGTGTTGGCCTTACCGGTACCTATTTCACGATAAGTTCCTCCTATAAAAGTACCTTTACACCCCCACGCCGATGTGTTGCCCAGGTCGCTCTGCGCGGCGATCAAGCCGTGCATACCGGTTCCGTCTATGTAGAATATGATTCCTCCACCGTAACCCAGGCCGGGAGCAAATGTCAGAGATGTGATTGAATTAGAAGCAGCACTTGCCGCACCTGTACCACTTGCATTGGTAGCTGCAACGGTAAATGTGTAAGATTGCCCAATAGTCAGCCCTGTTACAGTTATTACTCCGCTTCCTTCCTGGTTCAAAGTTCCGGTAATACCGCCAGGCGAGGAAGTGGCTGTGTATGAGAGAATATGTGACCCTCCATTGAAAGCAGGCTGGGTAAAAGCTATGAAAGCCTGCTCAACTCCTGCGGTTGCTGTTCCAATTATGGGTGCATCGGGTCCGCCTAAAGCTTGTCCACCTATCAGGTTCGTCCAGGTATTTCCGTTATAAATCTGCAATTCACCAGAAGGTGTGCAGTTGGTGCACCAGATTGTCAACCCGGTTGCAGGAGATGAAATTAAGTTCCGCTGGGTATAAGTCATTCGGGGCAGCAAAAATCCTTTGTCAGTTGAACTTACATCGAGCATGGCGCTGCTGGCAGGCGCTGAGCCATTGTCGTTGATGCCCACGCTTTGGGCAAACATACTGCCATGGAAAAACAGCATTATAAATGTTGCATAAATAGCTTTCATTATGTTTATTTTCATTTTTTAAATTGTTTGTAATTGACTTTTATTGCTTCAAGCCCGGCAACTTCTCCTGGCAGGAGAATGGGAGGAGAAGTTGTGGTTGTTTCATTTCAATAGCGTTATTTTCTACTGTTACCATCAGTTAAAAAGCCCGCACAGCCCGCACATAGCCGGATAATACCTTCTCTACTAGTTCAACGCCGCCGTTTTCGAAAATCTGGATATACGCTAAAGTGGCATCAATATCCGTGGAACTCCAATAGACGGAATCCTTAAAGCCGCCAATCGCGGCTTTTTGCAAGTACATTTGGTTCAGCTCATCTTTCGATGGTAAAAACCAATCGCTGTATCCGTTTAAAATAAGTTCGTAGCATACACGGGCCGCTATACCGTCGTAAGGACATCCGGTAACGATGGCCGTCGTATTGGCCTGACCGGTTCCTATTGCGCTCCCACTACTCCCGATAAAATCTTCCCAACACCCCCAATCTGCCGAGGTGCTTTGGTCGCTCAGCGCGGCGACCAAGCCATGCACACCTGTTCCGTCTAAATAGAAGATGATTCCTCCCCCATAACTCAGGCCGACTGCAAATGTCGACACAGGTGTTACTGAATTAGAGGCAGCGCTTGCCGCACTTGTGCCAAATGCATTGGTTGCAGTAATGGTAAAAGTATAAGCTGTTCCATTTGTAAGCCCTGTAACGATTATTCTTCCGCTTCCTGCCTGGTTCAGGGTTCCGGTAATACCGCCAGGCGATGAAGTAGCTGTGTATGAGAGGATTGGGGACCATCCATCGGAAGAAGGTGCTGTAAAAGTTATCAATGCCTCCCCAACTCCTGCGGTTGCTGTCACTATTGCTGGCGCACCGGGTTCGACTCCTTCACCTGATGCAGTGCCGCCAATGATGTTCGTCCAGGTTGTTCCGTTATAGACCTGCAATTCACCAAATGTTGCGCAGTTGCTGCACCAGATCGTCAACCCTGCCACAGGAGTAGAAATTGAGTTCCGATGGGCAAAAGTTATCCGGGGAAACAAAAATCCTTTGGTTGTTGATTTGACATCCAGCATAGCCGAGTTATCCGGTGCCAAGCCATCACCATTTATCCCAACACTTTGGGCATTTAAACCTAAAGCAAAACCCATGATCATACAGGCAGCCAGAATCATTTTTGTAAAATTTCTCATTGTCGCTTTATTTTTAAGATTTAATTCTTTTTAAAAGGTTTCACCTTTCCGAAAAGGTGAAACCTTTAAACCTTTTATATCCAATAAAAAAACGTCTGTTTGCTTCGACCTAATGTAGCACAAGTTGCGGTATCAGGTTGAATAAAGCATTAAAAAATATTGAACCCATACTGCCGGCTACCTGGATGTCTCGGGCAGACAGGGCTGGCAGGTAACCTCATAGCCACTAATCCTTGATACAACGAACCGAAAAACCCCAATCTTTAGCATATTGGAAAAATCTTACTGTCGCAACGCCATTGTTCAGATTCCAGCCCGTGGCGGTGGTAGTGCTCTGGGTAGTACTCCAAAAGTTACCGTTGCTTTCAACGGAGTCGAATGCACCACCATTGGCCTTCTTGCCGCCCGGAAGAGCTGTAAACCCGGTTGCATTATTGGCGGCTAAGTTGTCGCCTATGAAGCACGTTCCGGTGGCTGTAGTCCAATTGGTAGTTGCTGCCAGGGATTTGGCTATGTAGGTATTCGTGCTGTTGCAACGGTATGCGGTTTGGTCGTTTACGTAGCCGGTTAAAGTGTTCCATTCGTCATAAGTAGGCAGGTGCCAGCCGGTAGGGCAAATTCCTTGCACACCCTGGGTTGTGGTGTATTGCATCATTTCATCCCACTGGTATAATCCACCGTAGGTTGTGCAATTTGCTTCAACGTTTTGATAACAGTACTTCTCGATGGCTGCATTATTGGTTTGAGCGCCATTGTTATTTGTTCCTCCAGTTGTTGAATTAATCATAGTGCCGACATTCATGTTTTCTTTCATCCAGCATTGGGAGCCGATTTGCACGGTGGTGTAAACTTTGCCATCTCGTGGATCACTAAATGACTGTCCGCAAACAAAGGGAGTAATCAGACTCCATGCGGTGCCATTGTAAATATTCAGGGTTTTTTCGTCGGTATTGTAAATTACCAAACCTTCGACAGGTGTAGGAATTAAATTGCGTTGTGCAGTTGTCATCCGTGGAGGTAAAAAACCTTTGGTGGTTGAACTTACATCCAGGATAGCGCTGCCGTTTGGTGCGTCACCTGTAGCGTTTATCCCCACGCTTTGGGCATTTAAACTAAGAGCAAAAACTGTAAGCAGACAGGCTGCCAAGAAAAGTTTAATAAAGTT
>CAIYZW010000378.1 GCA_903930725.1 uncultured Bacteroidota bacterium | reverse complement strand
GAACATCCTGAAAGTTAAAAAAAACGAGTTGGACTTGTTGAACCGGGCCAACCTACTTGCCCCGGTTGGCGAAGGTTCCGCCACAAGGTCAAAAAGGCTGAGAACACATAAAAAATGTACCGACAGCATAGCTCAGGTACAAGCCAAGATGAAGGGCCTCAACGCCTTCCTTGAAAGTATAGGTGGCATTATTACCGAAGAAGATTGCAAGACCCTGATACTTCAAAAACACAACAACCTAATTAATATCGAGTTAAATAAATACCTCAACGCCGAAAAACGCAAGCTGATTGCCGGGCTCGAAAAGTTGTGGGACAAGTATGCGGTCTCATCCCGGGAACTGGAACTGGAAAGGGAAGGAACTTTGGGGGAGTTCAATCAATTTTTAACGGAATTGAAATATTTGAATTAATGGGAAACTGGCAAAACATTAAGCTTAAGGATGTTTCGAAGCATATTCAATCAGGCGGAACTCCAAAAAGTGATAACCCAGAATTTTATTCCGGTGACATTCCGTTTGTTTCTATCGAGGATTTAACTGCTAGTAAGAAATATCTATTAAAGACTATAAAAGCACTTACAACTTATGGCTTAAAAAATAGTGCCGCTTGGCTAGTATCGTGTCAATTTTGAAATGACGTAAACTATTTATTACTTTGTCTGGTTAAAACAAAATTATGGAACGGTACAAAGTAACATTGAACAAAGAAGAGTGGGAACAATTACATGCAATTATCAACAGGGGTGTGCATAGCTCTCAAAAATTTAGAAATTCATATATTCTTCTGAATACTGATGAGGGAGAATTTTCAGAAAAAATAGTGAATAAAAAAATAAGTGAGGTACTAAAAGTCGGTATGCGCACTATTGACAGAGTCAAGAAAAAATTTGTTGAGGATGGTTTGGAGGGAGTATTGGAAAGGAACACCGGAACACGTGTTTATGAGAAAAAAGCTGATGGTGATTTTGAAGCACATCTAATATCAATAGCTTGCAGTGAATCTCCAGAGGGCTTTGCCCGTTGGTCTTTGAGATTACTCTCAGAAAAGATGGTTGAACTAAAATATGTTGAAAGTGTTTCTCATGAAACAATAAGAAAGGTTTTAAAAAAAACGAACTTAAACCTTGGAAAATAACCGAATGGTGTATTCCTGCTAATAAAAGTGGTCAATTTGTAGCAGATATGGAGCATGTATTAGATGAATATAAGCAACCTTACGATGAGAAATTTCCTTTGGTTTGTATGGATGAATCACCTAAACAATTAATCGGAGAAACCAGAAAAGAGATTGAAATGCAATGTGGTAGCGAAAAGAAAATTGATAGTGAATACGTAAGAAATGGAGTATGCGAAATTTTCATCGCAACCGAACCATTATCAGGAAAAAGAATTGTTAAAGTGACCGAAAATCGCACAAAAAAAGACTGGGCTAAATTTATTAAAGAACTGGCAGAAAGCTATAACAGTGCAGAAAAAATAAGATTAGTAATGGATAACTTAAACACTCATTGTACAGGTTCATTATATGACACATTTGAACCTGAAGAAGCTAAGCGAATTGCAGATAGGTTTGAATTTATTTTTACACCAAAGCATGGTAGCTGGCTAAATATGGCCGAGATTGAATTAAATGTTTTGCAAAACCAATGTCTGGGCAGAAGAATACCCGATATTGAAATTGTAAAGAAAGAAGTAAAAGCATGGGAGGAAACCAGAAATAATAAAGGAGCAAAAATAAACTGGCAATTCACAAATAAAGATGCTCGGATTAAACTCAGAAGGCTTTATCCGTCATTTGATAATTGACATGACACTAG
>CAIYZW010000377.1 GCA_903930725.1 uncultured Bacteroidota bacterium | reverse complement strand
ACTTTTAGATAAAGCATACTTGTCGAGCTGATCGCTTTTGAGTCGGTTTTATAGTTTGTTGGCGTGACTAAAAGTGGCGTAAGAATTTTGAGACTTCGGGACAATCCAACCAAAAAAACAGATCCGTTATCTGCAAATTTATTTTCATATTCAAAACGCAGGTTCAATTCGGGTACCGAGGAATTACGCAGGTATTTTGAACTTGGCCCATCAGGTCCATTGCTTACAAAATCGCGTTGTGAAACAGCTGAAAGCATAAGCTTGAAATCGCTGAATTGCTGCGTAAGCCTGATTTGTGGGTTTCGGGTAAATGGCAGGAAAGGTGCTCCGGTATTAAACGAAACTACATCAGGGAAACAGTTGGTGGCAAACAAGGGATGCCAGTTTTGGCCAATCATCAGTTCTGTTTTTGCCCAGTTCAATTGAACATAAGCATGTCGTAGCCTGAATCCGTTGATATCGGCATCCGAATGTCCAAAAAATTCACCTTCAAATGCACCGGTTATTTTAGCTCCCAGGGCGTCGGGACCGGTAATATTACCGCGAAGCCTGGTTTGGATGCTCAAAATGTTAAAGTTAGGCGTGGCATTGATGTCATCGCGGTTTTTATCAAGCAACTCATTCTTCGGGTAAAGTAAAAAATGACCTTCGCGAATGGCCTCTGTCTGGCGTGAATCCCAGATCACATCTGTTTTAACAAAGCCATTAAAGGTGATTCCGAATTTTGGTTGTTCCTGGGCAGGCAAAATCGAACTGAAAAGTACAGTTACAAATAGTAGCAGCAGATTTTTTTTCATAAAAACTAAAGTATTTAGCTATTGTTAATTAATTAACAATTAATTCTTTAGTGGCCAAATTTATAATAAAATTCTATTGAAATTATGGTGTTTTAATAAAAGCAAATTAATAAATATGAAAATTGATGATAACAAGCTGATAAGTTGATGAAGACAACTTTTATGTGATTTATTAATGGTTGATAATTAGGTTATTAATAATTAGTACCCTGGTTTTAAAATGTTGATAATTCCAATGAAGCACCCGAAATTTATACTAATTTTAAATAATTCCCAATCCTCAAAGTCGGATTTGTTTAACTACTTTTGCAGCCTTTAACAATACTAATATTTTATTAAATTAATGATATTCAATATTTTGAATATGTTTTTTTGAAGGAATAACTAAATTTTACAAAAATGGCAGAACAACTGGAACGTTTCAGTTTGAACAAGCAAATGCAATCCAAAGGGATTTTGCAAAAAGTTGCTTTAATAGGTTGCGGATCAATCGGACAGGAAATTGCACTTCATACAGCCCAAAAGGGCATCGAAGTGGTTTTTATTGATATTAGCAACGAACGGATTTCGGAAATTATGAACCGGATGAACGCCCAGCTTGATGTTACTATCAGCAATTGGGGTATGACTTCGGGTGAGAAAAAATTGGTGCTTTCGCGCATTAAAGGTTCGGTAAATTTTGAGGACATCAAAGATTGCGACATTATCATCGAAACAATAAATTCAAAAAAGCCCGGAACCAGCCTCGAAGAGCGTAAAGAGGTTTTTAGAAAAGTAGAAAGTATTGTCAACCGCGATACAGTGATCACATCAAATACAGCCACGCTGATGATTTCGGACCTGGCTTCGGTGCTAAAATATCCCGAAAGGGCAGTTGGAATGCACTTTATTAGCCCAATTGCAAAAATCAATATCGTTGAAGTGGTGCGGCACTTTCACACAAGCGATGAAGCCTACAATATGGTGAAAAAATTTGCCGGAATGATTGGAAAAAAGGTAATCGAAGTAAACGAATCGCCCGGAAACATCAGCACACGCATGATTGCCATTATGCTAAACGAGGCTTGCGGAATTCTGCTGGAAGGTGTTGCGAGAGTTGTTGATATTGATGAAGTTATGATGGAGGTTACCGGTCATGCCTTTGGGCCTTTCGAAATGGCTGACCGTTTTGGCGTTGACAAAATGCTGAAATGGATGGACAATCTTTACAAAGAATACGGTGACCCAAAATACAAACCTTCGCCAATTATCAAAAGATTAGTGAGAGCCAAAATGGTTGGACAGCGCGTGGGAGAAGGCTTTTATGTATGGGAAGGTGATGTAAAAAAGGCGAAAAAGGGCACAATCAGAAATCTTGGTCGCGAGTAATTCGCAATTAATTAACAGAAAAATTAAGAATAATGAAGATAATTGTTTTAAACTGTGGTAGTTCATCCATAAAATACCAGCTTTTTACGATGCCCGAGAAGGAAGTCATCGCTAAAGGTTTAGTTGATAAAATCGGGCTTAAAGGCGCATCTATCAAGCATAAACGAATTGATGGCAAGGAATTGTTCGCCGAAGGTGAAATACTCGACCACCAGGCTGGAATCGAGTTCTTGCTGGGAGTTTTGATTGATCCTGAGTACGGTAGCTTAATGAACCTCGACGAAATTGATGCCGTTGGGCATCGCGTGGTTCATGGTGCCGAAGAATTTAGCGGAAGCGTCGAAATTACCAGCGCTGTAATTGCAGCTTTGGAAAAATCATCAGAACTGGCACCATTGCACAACCCGCCAAACCTCAAAGGTATTTACGCCATGCAGCGTTTACTGCCCGGAGTGCCGCAGGCCGGCGTTTTCGATACAGCATTTCATCAAACCATGCCTGAATATTCGTACCTCTACGGAATTCCATATTCACTTTACGAAAGGCATAAAATCCGCCGTTACGGTTTTCACGGAACAAGCCACAAATACGTCTCAGCGAGAGCATGCGAGATTTTGGGTGAAGATTTTGCAAATACGAAAATTGTTACCTGTCACCTTGGAAATGGCGCTTCGATGGCTGCCATAAAAAACGGCAAATCAATGGATACCTCGATGGGGATGACTCCGATTGAGGGTGTGATGATGGGAACACGCTGTGGTGATCTTGATGTTGGCGCATTGTTTCATATCATGAATAAAGAAGATATTAACGCTAAGATTGCCAATACTTTGGTAAATAAATTCAGCGGAGTATTGGGTGTTTCGGGTGTTTCGTCGGATATGCGCGATATCGAAATTGCCGCTGCCGAAGGAAACCACAGGGCCGAAGTTGCGCTAAAAATGTATTCGTACCGTGTAAAAAAATATGTTGGTGCTTATGCGGCTGCCATGGGCGGTGTTAATCTAATTGTTTTTACTGGCGGAATTGGTGAAAATGATGCTGCAACCCGTGCAGGTGTTATGGAAGGTCTGGAATTTCTTGGAATTGACTTCGATTTTGAAATAAATAAGGGAATACGTGGAAAGGAAATTGAGCTTACCAAACCAGGCTCAAAAGTTAAGGTGATGGTTATTCCTACAAACGAGGAATTGATGATTGCAAACGATACTTATGAGATTCTCTCTATAAAATAGAAGGTTTTGTGGTTGAATAGAATCAGAGATTAAAGATACCGGATTTAGTTCGCTTAAACCAGTATTTCGATCTAATTTGGTTTCAGATATTTGTTGATCATCTGGAAAAGTTCATATTCCTTAAAAGGTTTGGTCAGGAAATCGTTAAAACCCGACTGCATAACTCTTTTTCGTGTTTCGATAAGAGCATCGGCAGTAAGAGCCATAATCGGAAGGT
>CAIYZW010000376.1 GCA_903930725.1 uncultured Bacteroidota bacterium | reverse complement strand
TTTTAGATTAACAAACAATGTTGGCGGATTTAAAGTTGCCGGAGTTAATAGTTTTGGAATAGACGAAAGCGGCGGATGGGTAACACCATTTCTTTTGTCAGAAACCAATTCTACGACCATGTTTGTTGGGTTTAAGAATGTTTGGAGAGGTAAAAATATTAGAAGCAATAGTCCAAGTTGGGTAAAAATTTCATACAATCTCGGAAATGTAAACAATGTTGATATGCGCGTTTTGGAGCAGTCGCCTGTTGATGATAATATCTTGTACGCTGCGCGTGAAGACAGGAAATTATTCCGAACCGACAAATGCAACGCCCAATCTTCGACCTGGACTGACCTTTCTGCCGACCTTCCCGAAAATACTTCCATCAACGATCTTGAAGCAAGTCCTTATGATGCAAATATTGTTTACATGGCGCAAGGTACCAATATTTACAAATCGTCCGATAAAGGATTATCCTGGGAGGACATTTCCGATAATTTACCAAACTCCAATATAACAAGCATCGCCTATTACAAAAATAGCCAGGAAGGTCTTTATTTATCAACCGATATTGGTATTTTTTATAAAGATGCCTTTTTAAGCGACTGGATCCTGTTTGTAAATGGATTTCCAGCCAGTGCAAGGGTTACAGAGGTGGAGATTTATTACGATACGCTCAACCCGCAAAATGATGCCATTCGTGCTTCAACATACGGTCGGGGGCTTTGGAGCTCCGACATGTATCACGCCACACCTGTTGCCGATTTGTCGGCAAATAAGCAACTTGTACCTACAGCCTGCCCGGTAACATTTTCAGATAAATCATCCGGAGTGCCAACTTCCTGGCTTTGGACTTTCGAGGGCGGAACTCCGGCAACAAGCACATCGTTCGGTCCTGTTGAAGTCGTTTATCAAAATCCGGGAATTTATGATGTAACTTTGACCATCACTAACGAATTTGGCAGCGATACAAAGTTTTTCGATAATATGATCACTGTCAGCGATCAAATTCTGCCTATGGTTTCATTTGCCACCGATCAAAAAATTGTATGCACCGGCACAGTGGTAGGTTTCACCGATTTGAGCCAATTCTGCCCTGTTTCCTGGCACTGGACTTTTTTCCCGGATAATGTTGTTTTTGTAGATGGAACAACTGCTGAAAGCCAGAATCCACTGGTTCTTTTTACTGAAAATTCAGCCTATTCAATTTCTCTGGAAGTTTCAAATATCAATGGAACATCTTCTTATTCAGAGGAAAATTACATATTGTGTGGAGGTTATCAGCTTCCTTTTTATGAAGATTTTGAAACAGGTGATTTTACGACCAAAAGTTGGACTTTGGTGAACCCCGATGGTTCCAAAACCTGGGAAATCGCTTCACCGGTTTTTACACCTGATGGTGAAAAATCAGCCATGATGAATTATTACAATTATTACAAACTCGAAGAGCGCGATCAGTTGATAAGTCCACCCATCAATCTTGAAGGTGAAACTGATGCATTGCTGACTTTTAAGTATGCTTATTCGCAGCGTTACATCCGAAAAGATTCCTTGCTGGTGTATCTTTCGGGAGATTGTGGAGAAAACTGGAACTGCATTTATCGCAATGGTCCTAACGGAAACGGGATATTTGAAACAGCCCTGCCAACAACCGCTTATTTCGATCCCGCCACATCAGAAGATTGGTGCGGCGATGGTTATGGTGCCGATTGCGTTACACTGCCCATTAGTTTAAATTCAGCTAACTCAAGGTTGATGTTTGAAACCTACAGCCAATTTGGGAATAACCTTTATTTGGATGAAATTGTCATTTCCACTACAACCGGGCTATCCGATTCAAAGAAGACAATTAACGAAATTGATATTTACCCAAACCCTTCTGATGGAATTTTCTCCATCAGATTTAAACAGGCTTCGGCAAATATTGAGATCGTGATATCAACAATCCAGGGAGAAATTCTTACTACCAGAAATTTAAATTATTGCGATGTTAACCAGATTGAGATATTTGACATTTTGGCATTGCCGAAAGGAACATATATTATTCATATTCAAGGTGATAACATTCTATCCAATTCCATTTTCCAAAAGTTGTAACTGTTCACTTCTTAATTGGAACAATTTGATGTTTTGATTTCAGGTAGGTTGTTAATAAATTTTAGTAATTTTTTTTAGGCGAAAAAACAACATTATATTTCGTTATTAACCTTTGTTTGTAGGTGATTTACAATGTTGTAAGGTATGATTGTATTAGCAGGAAATCAGGCAAACTCCTGATATCCGACTTGAATTTTAATACTGTTGAAACAAATTTTTTGAATAATTGAATTATTTGACTAATATTGCACCTATTTTTAATAAGAATAATAGATCATTATTATTTAAGTGAAATATTGTAATTTAATGGAAAATAAATAATTAACTAAACATGAATTAATATGAAAACTATTTCCAAATTTATCTTCTTTGGCGTGTTGATGTTTTTTGCATCATCAATTATCGCTCAACAGACATCTGTCAGCCAAACAAGTGTTACGGCACCTAACAAGGTAGAAATGCTTAAAGCCCTTCATGGACCAACAGTTTATGTTGAAGAGCAGGCAGCAGGCTCAACCCGAGCAGAGGGTGACGATTGCACAGATCCCCTTATTATCGGAAGTTTGCCTTTTTCTGACATCGGCCAGACTACAACTGGCAGAGGGAATACATACAGCAACACCTGTTTAAACGATTTCGATGGTGGTGAAGACATTATTTATGAACTCACCCTTTTAGTTGAAACAAACATTGTTGTAGAGCTTGATCCAATCGGTACACCACATACAGGCATTGCAATTTCTGATGCTTGTCCTTTGGATGCTACTTGTCTGGCAATAAGTGCAGATATTTCAGGAAGTGGCACAACACATGGTTTTACAATAACACTCGACGCAGGCGTTTACTACATCATGGTTGATACCTGGCCAAGTCCAACATCAATTCCCAGTTTTGACCTTTCGATAACAACAGGTTCTCTTGCAATCAATGACAATTGTTCGGATGCAATTGCCATTGGTGAAGTTCTTGATATGCCTTTTAATACAAATAATGCTACCGATGATATTTACGGTAATGTAGAAAGTGCCAATATCTGGTACAACTATACAGCCAGTTTTACCGGAACTGCCATTATTAGTTTATGTGGCAGCGATTTCGACACTCAACTTGCTGTATGGGACGGATTTACTTGCCCTCCATCAACAGAATTAACATTTGGTGATGATAGTCCAAAATGTGACCTTCAATCAGAGGTTACACTTGCAGTTGTTTCAGGAAACCAGTATAAAATCGAAATTGGTGGTTTTGATGGTGATTCCGGAGATGGTTTACTTTCAATTTACGAACAGGCACCCTGTACTTTATCTCAGCCGGGTGGTTCTTTATTGGAAGGCGAAGTTTGCGGTTCCGACTTAAATGGTGGTTGTAATATGGCTGTTCCAGCTTTTAAAACAGTAAATAATGGAAATGTTATATGGGGAAATTTATGGAGTGC
>CAIYZW010000375.1 GCA_903930725.1 uncultured Bacteroidota bacterium | reverse complement strand
TGGCTTCACCTGCCAAATCAACAACCATGGCCTGCGAAAGGGTTACATCGGTCCCGGCATTGGCGGTTGGGGCTGAAATCAATGTAATTACCTGACAATCAGAAGCTGGCTGGCAATTGCCCAATCCATTGGCAACAAGACAAATTATAACACTACCAGTGTCAATATCTTCGGTTCCGGGCAAATAAATTGGATTAAGTGTTTCGGCATTTAAAAAACTACCATCACCCGAAGTTGTCCAGACGAAGGAAGAGAAATTCTGCGCATTTCCCGATAAATTCAGACTATTGCCAACACAGGCGCTAAAGTCATCACCTAAAACAGAAACCGGCTCTGGCAAAAGTTGAATCTTTAGTGAATCTTTTTTAGGATTACAAGTACCCGAAGCAAGTGCGGTTAAATAGAGTGAAACCGAGGCTGCCGAAACATCACTATTTCCAAAAGTATAGGTTGGGTTAAGTGCGTTGGGATTATCAAACACCCCGTCGCCGGAAGTGCTCCAGGTTAAAAGTGAAAAATTATTTGCTGTGGCATTCATCGTTACCGATTGCTGCGAAATACACAAACTGGTATCAGCTCCGGCTTCAGCTTCAGCATCAAAACAGCCATCATAGAATGAAAGTATCATGTAATCGTTATCGGCAATTACACATGGTTGAAATGACATAACTACAGCCCAAATTTCGATTGAGCCTTGACCATAATCTATCTCGGTAGGATAATAGGTTGGGTGTAATTTGGTTTCATCAGAAAAACTGCCAGAACCATTAGTTGTAAACCAAAGCAAATCATTGAAATTTCCTCCATAATCATCACTAAAAGTATAGGGTACTAGATAAGGAATCATATTATCTGCACCAACATTTATAAATGGTTTTGCCTGAAAATTGAGAACCAGACAATCTGTGGAGTCACTACAAGGCTCATCTCCAAATGCTGTAAGACATAATGATACATTTCCAAAGATAGAATCCTGAGCTCCAGGGTAATAAATAGGGTTTAACAAAGTTGCATCGCTAAAGGATCCATCTCCATCTGTACTCCATAATTGGCTGGTTGTATTTACAATGCCTTGAAGTTGGAGGGTATCTCCAGTACAAATTTTAGTATCATTACCTGCGAATGCTACGGCATCAAGGCAACTGTTAAAATGAAGACTCATAAAATCTTCATCAGATACAACACAAGGTTGAATTGAAAAAACTATTGCCCAAATTTCGATAGAACCAAAACTATAATCTATATCGCTTGGACAATAGGTTGGATTCAATATAGTTTCATCGTCAAAAAAGCCTGATCCATTGGTTGTAAACCATTGCACACTACTAAAATTTTCGGCAGAGGTACCAATTAAAGTATAGCACTCTCCTTCTGAAATCGTCGCATCAGCACCTAATTCAACTGTTGCTGGTTTTTGGTATGAAAGAACCATACAGTCGGTCGTATCATTTATATTATCCGAAGCAAATGCTGTTAAACACAGTTCCGTCGAACCAGCAAAATAGTCGGCTGTACCCGGGGTGTACTTTGCATTCAGGATTGATGCATCATCAAAAGAACCATCACCTGAAGTAGCCCAGAGCAACGAAACGAAATTCTGTGCCAATCCATTGGTTTGAAAAACTTCTTCTTTACAAATAACTGCATCAAAACCGGCAAATACTCCATTAACGAGGAATGATAGTTTAAGATCATCCATAGCTTCAATCTGGCACGGCGAAATAGCCGGGGCACTGATAAAAAGTACTATTGGACCATTGATTACATCACCATCCGAAGGAATATATTCGGCTTGTAATGTGGAGTTATCAACAAAATAACCAGTTCCTGTGGTTGTCCAAATGATTGACGAATAATCAGACGCAAAAGCCTCAGCAATAAAATGATCGCCAGGTTGGATGCTTGCATCAGGTCCGGCATTTGCTGTGGGTGATTTTTGGATAACCAGAACTTTGCTATCTGAAGCAGAAGCTGTACAAGGCGAAATCGCCTCAGCAGTCAAAGTTAATGTTACTGTTCCAACCGTTATATCAGCAGTTCCGGGTGTGTAAACCGGGTTTAGAGAAGTGGTTAAACTAAATGTACCGTTTCCGGAAGTTGTCCAGGCAAAACTTCCCTGATTTGAAACCTCTCCATCCAAAGTAAGTGAAGTTCCTTCACAAATAGTTGCATCAGCGCCGGCATTTGCGGTTGGGCTCTTTTGTATGATAAGAATCATGCTATCCGAAACAGATATTGTGCATGGCGAAATCGCCTCGGCAGTTAAAGTTAATGTT
>CAIYZW010000374.1 GCA_903930725.1 uncultured Bacteroidota bacterium | reverse complement strand
AACAAACAAAATCAATGAATTATTCAAAATCTCAATTGTTCTGGCTCGTCGCGCTGAGAGTACTTATTGGGTGGCATTTCCTTTACGAAGGTGTGGTAAAAGTTGTTAATCCAAACTGGTCGGGCATTGGCTACCTGATGGATTCCGGTGGTTTTATGGCCGGTTTTTTTACAAGTATGGCAGCAAACCAGTCAACACTTCAGATCATTGATTTCATCAATATCTGGGGGCTTATCGCCATTGGACTTGGGCTAATTTTAGGCTCATTTACGAGGATTGCCTCAATATCAGGGATTATCCTGCTTTCGTTGTATTATCTTTCGCACCCATCTTTTCCGGGGATAAATTATGCCATGCCCATGGAAGGCAGCTATCTGGTTGTTAATAAGATACTCATCGAAATGGTGGCTTTGGGCGTACTTTTACTTTTCCCAACAAGCAGGGAATTTGGGCTTGATAAATTCATCTGCAAAAAACACAACTTTTAATTTGATAATCATGACCGAAGATTTGAAAAATATTTCCGAAGAATCAACTGCTGGTAAAAACGGGTTTAACCGAAGAGACATCATTAAAGGATTGCTTGGCGTACCGGTACTTGGGGTGTTTGCATATAGCTGGTTGCGAAAGCATAATATTGAGGCATCTGTCAGAAAAGCCATCCATGACGAAATTAATTTAACCGACGCCAATCCACTGATTGGCAAAGTTGTACCGCAGGACAAGCAAATCAGGCTTGGGATTATCGGCACTGGTGGGCGCGGGCGTTACCTGTTAAAGGCGGCTGGTTTTCTTTCTCCTGAAATCATCTCAACCTACCGGGATGAAGGCGCAAAAAATAACATGGATAAGAGGTATTCAGAGTTTCTTGCTCAACCCGACCTGAACGTTGTGGTGAATGGCGTTTGCGATATTTACGATGTAAACTCCGAAAAAGGCCGGGCTGCTGCCGGAAATATTTCGCGCGGTTACGATTTAACTAAAACCGGAAACCTCCCGAAACGATACAAAAATTATAAAGACCTCCTGGCTGCCTCCGATATTGATGCAGTTATCATCGCAACTCCCGACCATTGGCATGGCCCGATGACTATTGAAGCTGCCCGTGCAGGTAAACACGTTTACTGCGAAAAGCCCATGACCTGGACGGTTGCTGAAACTTATGAGGTGGTAAAAGCGGTAACCGAAAGCGGAATAGTTTTTCAGCTTGGCCATCAGAACCGGCAAACCGAAAGTTTTTTTAAAGCCAGGGAAGCCTACGAAAAAGGATTTCTTGGGAAAGTAAATCTCGTTGAGGTTACCACCAACCGTAACACACCCGAAGGTGCCTGGGTTTATAAAATTGATGAAGAAGCCAGCCGGAATAACATTGATTGGGAACAATTCCTTGGGCCGGCGCCTCATCACGACTTCAGCCTCGAAAGATTTTTCAGGTGGCGCTGCTGGTGGGATTACAGTACCGGCCTCTCCGGAGATTTATTTACCCACGACTACGACGCCATGAACCAGATTCTTGGGCTTGGAATTCCACATTCGGCAGTTGCCTCGGGAGGAATTTATTTTTACAAAGATGGCCGCACGGTGCCCGATGTTTTACAGATGGCTTTTGAATACCCAGAAAAGGAACTTACATTGCTGTACAGCGCATCACAAGCCAGCGAAAAGTCCCGCGGTCGCCTCATTATGGGCACCGACGCATGGATGGCCGTTGACAATAGTCTGGATATTTATGCCGATCCTGCCTCGATCAGGTACAAAGAGAAAATCGAGGCTGGCATTATTGATCCGGCTATCCCGATTTATTCATACAATCCAGGCAAGAAACAGGTTGATGCCATCACTTCCCCCACTGAGAAATATTTTGCCGGACGAGGCCTCCTTTACACCTATCGCAATGGCCAACGTGTTGACCCGTCGCACCTCCACATCAAAGACTGGCTCGATGGCATCCGGAGCAACACCCAACCCATGTGCAACATTAACCGTGGCTTCGAAGAAGCCATGACCGCCCACATGGGCACCATCGCCTACCGCGAAAACCGCAAAACATTCTGGGATAAGGAAAAACAGATGATTTTGTAAAATGAAGTCAATAGTGATAAGTAGTAAGGGGTAAGTTGGTTACAGAAAATAACGGGTTGAGTAAAAAAAGTGTTTTTCCAGAGCACTCTTCTAAAAGGTTTTATTTGAGCTTTTGATTATCATCCATCACATCGCTAAAAGTAAGATTTGAAATTGGAATTTCATTTTCTGAAAGTAGGGTTTCAAATTCAAATCTGGACAAGCCGGATAATTGAGCAGCCTTTCCAATGGTGAGTTTTTGCATCTTATAAAGCCTCATTGCCAGCGATGTTTTGATGTTATACTTAAGCTCGGTTTCCGTTATATTCAAAGCAAGCAGTATGTCAGAAGGAAGGTCGATTATGATTGTTTGAGTGTTCATGTATTATTTTTTACCAAAAGTACAAATTATCCGGAAAAGGTATTTCTTTCTGTTTAAATTTCTCTCTTCCAAGGTGAATTATTTGTGAGAAATTCTGGTAAAATCATATTGATAAAACTTCTCCATCACCTACAGCTCAAAAACCGCAAAACATTCTGGGATAAGGAAAAGCACGTAATTGTGTAGGAAGAAGGCGAAAGGCGAAAGTCGTTAGGCGAAAGGAAGTAGCCCGTGGTTTTGTTTTCTAAAACAACTTCAAAATGGTTTGCCCTTATTTGGCCCGGATATCGAGGCAAACCATTT
>CAIYZW010000373.1 GCA_903930725.1 uncultured Bacteroidota bacterium | reverse complement strand
TAGGCATTACCGACCAACTCGACCTCAAACCCGAAGAAGCTTTAAAACTTTACAATCGTCATATTTATGCCGCCAAAGCGCTGATGCAGGATAAAAACCACGATTACGACGAAGCCTGGCGAAACATGCGGGTTTCGTCATATACCGACATTATCCTGATGAAACTCCTTCGCGTTAAGCAAATCGAAGATAACCTCGGCAAAACAACGGTCTCCGAAGGTTTGGACGCAAATTACAGCGACATCATCAATTATTCCCTTTTTGCACTCATAAAAATTGCCGAACAGGACGAAAATTGATTTCACAAAAAAAACTGCAAAACATTGATTCGATAGAATTAACAATCTTTGAATATTAATTTTTTTGATTTTAACCATGCCTGAAAAAAACTACGATTTAAAAACCATCAGCGGCTGGGCGATTATTTTAACAACTCTTTTTTCGGCCTGGCTGATTGTCTATTTTGAAAAATTCAATCTCACCTTTCTCCTGCTTTTGATTCTTGAATTGGCGTTAGCTGTGAGATTCAGAAAAATTTTCAATCCTTCGATGATCAGGGTAAGCCAGCTCTTGCTGGGGTTGCTTTTTATTTTTTCGGGAACGGTAAAAGGCGTTGATCCGCTTGGCACTGCTTACCGCGTTGAAGATTATTTTGTTGCTTACGGCACTTTATGGATGATGCCTTTGGCCCTTGTGCTGTCGTTTATTTTAAATGCCGCCGAATTTGTGCTTGGTGCGCTGCTCGTCTTCAACATAAAACCAAAAACAACATCATGGCTGGTGGTTTTAATGATGGGGCTTTTTACCATAACTACTTTCAACGATGCCATCAATAATCCGGTTCCTGATTGCGGCTGTTTTGGCGATGCTATTATTATGTCGAACTGGCAAACTTTTTATAAAAACCTGGTGATTAATGTTTTTGTGCTGATCATTTTTTTATGGAAAAACCAAATCCGTGTATTTTTTAAAAACCGCACCGAATGGGCGCTTGCTGTTGGTTTTATTGCGCTTTTTATGGGATTTCAATACTTCAATTACCGCAACCTCCCAATGATTGATTTTATGCCCTGGAAGGTTGGAAATAAGATGTTTACCGAAAATCCATTGCCGGTTAAACATTTTCTGACTTACCAAAACAAAATTACCGGCGAACAAAAGGAATATCTTTCGCCCGATTATCCGTTTAACGACACCGCCTGGATCAATACCTGGCAATTTGTTAGCCAAAGGATCGAAGATCCAAACAAAAACATTGGCAATAATTTAGCAATCAACGATCTGGAAGGTAATGACATCACAAATATTTACCTGCGGAATCCTGATTTTAATTTTATTGTTGTCGCTTACGATCTGGATGAGACAAACCAAAAAGGATTTTATAAAATCAAAAAACTTTTTGGCAGAGCCGAACAACAGAGTTTTTCGTTTATCTGCCTCACGGCCAGCATACCTGAAAAAATCCGGGCCTTTAAAACAAGTTTAGAACTTTCCGAAAATTTTGAAATATTCAATGCCGATGACGTTGTTCTCAAAACAATGGTTCGCACAAATCCGGGATTAATGCTGATGAAAAACGGACAGGTTTTAGGTAAATGGTCGTCAAACAATTTACCTGATTGGGAATTTATGGAGAATAATTTCTTCAAAAACTCTTCCGGCAATCAATAAACCAACCTTGAATTATTTGCTAAACAGCATATCTTTAATTACTTATTGCATTTTATCTGATATGAGTTTAATTTGAGATTCATCATTAGTAAAATGCAATTGTAAATTTGATTCTGAACAAACCTGCTTTAAGTGTGTTATATTTGCGCTTATTTTAAAAATTAAGATAATTAAGTAAAAGAATTGAACATGATTAACCGAAAGCTATTGACCTTAAATAGGGAAGATAAGAAATTTACACTTAAAAACACTGATAAAGAAACCCTTAAAAAATGGTATTATCTGATGACACTTGGCCGTCAGCTTGATGACAAAGCCCCCAATTACCTCAAACAAGCCCTGGGCTGGTCGTATCACGCGCCATTTGCCGGGCACGATGGCATACAATTGGCCATTGGCCAGGTTTTCCAGAAAAACAAAGACCATCTTTTCCCCTATTACCGCGATATGCTCACGGCTATTTCGTCAGGATTAACAGCGGAAGAGATTATTTTAAACGGCCTTTCGAAAGCCACTGATGTTGCAAGCGGCGGCAGGCACATGTCGAACCATTTTGCAAAACCTGAATGGAACATCCACAATGTTTCGTCGGCAACCGGAAACCACACCTTACATGCTGTGGGCGTGGCCCGCGCCATTAAATATTACGGTTCGGATGCTGTGGCTATTAGCTCGCAGGGCGAATCGTCAACTTCGGAAGGTTATGTTTATGAAGCGATAAATGGTGCAAGCACCGAAAAACTGCCTGTAATTTTTGTTTTCCAGGATAATGGCTACGGAATTTCGGTTCCAAAGGAGCATCAGACAGCTAATCCGCGCGCTGCCGACAATTTTACAGGTTTCCGCAACCTGGAAGTAATTTATTGTAATGGTAAAGATCCTTTTAACTCGCTTAACGCGATGTTGAAAGCTAAGGAAATCATCAAAACTCAGGGAATTCCGGTTATTGTTCATGCAAACTGTGTAAGAATTGGCGCTCACTCCAACTCCGACAAGCACGAATTGTATCGCGATGAAGCCGAATTATCGGATGTTCGTCTTCTCGACCCCCTTAAAAAATTCAAAGCAAGGTTGTTGTATTCCGAAATATTTAGCCAGCAGGAACTTGATGAGCTTGATAGCCAGGCTAAGAAAGAAATTTCGGCAGCCCACAAAAAAGTTCTCCAGGCGCCCGATCCCGATCCAAAATCTATTTTCGATTTTGTAATTCCAAAGCCTTTTGTTTCCGAAAAATACCCGCAAGGCCTTCACAATGGCCAGGGAAAACGCATCAAGTTAATCGAAGCGCTCAACTCGACATTAAAAGCCGAATTCCGGCACAATCCCGATACTTTTATCTGGGGTCAGGACATGGCCAACAAGGAAAAAGGCGGGATTTTTAATGTTTCAAAAGGTTTGCAGCAGGAATTTGGAATAAAGCGTGTGTTTAATGGCCCCATTGCTGAAGATTTTATACTTGGCACTGCCAATGGCATGAGCCGTTACGATAAAAAAATCCGCATCGTTGTCGAGGGTGCCGAGTTTGCCGATTATTTCTGGCCGGCCATGGAGCAATTTATCGAAATTACGCACGATTAC
>CAIYZW010000372.1 GCA_903930725.1 uncultured Bacteroidota bacterium | reverse complement strand
CTACCCCCAAAGCCTTATCCTGGGCACCGGGAGTGTACGTTGGATTAAGCAGGGTGATATTATTAAATGAACCATCTCCATTGGTCGTCCAAAGCAGTGAACTATAATTTGAGGCGGCAGCATTTTCCAAAATAAAACTTCCCTCTTCGCAAATTGTGGCATCTTCACCAGCGAAAGCAGTTGGGTTTAGCGAAGTGCCTACAAAAAATAGAATTACATCATCAGATGCCGGATTACAAAAAGCGTTACTTGCTGTAAGTGACAGCGTCACGGTTTCGTTGGTGAGGTCAGTATTTCCAGGGGTATAAAGAGTGTGCAAAACGTTGGCATTTTCAAAAACACCATCACCGGAGGTACTCCAGACAATTGAAGTTGCATTTTGAGTGGATGCATTTTCGGTCGAAAAGGCAGTTCCCGGGATAATTGTGGCATCAACTCCGGCATTTGCCGTGGGAGATGTACCAAAAGTCACCGAAATCTGATCTGTTGCAGTTGTTCCGCAACCAGAATCTGCAAATCCCGCTAAGGTTAAATTTATGGGATTTCCGGAAATATCTGATGGACCGGGGGCATAAACCGGATTCAGAATGGCTGGATTATCGAAGGTGCCATTTCCGGAAGTTGACCATAAAAGGTTGTCATAATCGGAACCTGTGGCATTTAATTGTATTGGCTCAGATGCACAAATAGCCTGGTTTGAGGCTGTATTAATTTGAACCTCCGGAGCCGGAATTATCCCGACAAATAATTGATCGCTAACACTTAGCGTGCATGGGAAAAGTGATGTTCCTGTAAGCGTAAGCGTAAACTGACCTGCACTAATATCAATGCTGCCGGGCATATAAATGGCTGTTTTACTATGGTGGTTATTAAAAACGCCATTGCCCGATGAAGTCCAGATAATTGAATCGTAATTACTGGCGGTGGCGTTTAATTGTAAATTAAGTCCCTCGCAAACCTGATTGGTATTTCCCGCATCAATTATTGGTAATTTTTTGATCGTAACAGTTACCTGTTTTGTTGAAGGAACAGTACAAGGAGCGTTTGGAAAAGCATTCAAAGTTACAACTGTCCCTCCGTTAATCTTATCATTCGGGCCTGGAGCATAAATTGTAACCGGAATAGTTGGATTATTAAAAGTCCCGTCACCAGCGGTTACCCAAAGTAAAGAACTGTAATTTGATGAATTTGATCCGCTGATTGTAACCGTGCTGACTGTTTCGCAAATAACTTTATTTGCAGGTCCGTTGGCTATCGGGGGGGGTGCTAAAGTAATGAGTATCTGGTCGCTGGCTATTCCGGTACAAGGGGATGCGGCGTTTACAGTTAAAGTAAGCGTAAAACTCCCAACTGTCAGATCATTGGTTCCTGGGAAATATTGTGGATGAAGAATATTTGGGTTGCTAAAAGTCCCGTTGCCGCTTGTTGCCCATAGGATCGAAGAATAATTTATTGCAGTTGAAGCATCCAGAGAAACAGGGCTGCCTTTACAGGATAATTTATCAGGACCTGCGCTAACTGTTGGTAGCGGCAAAACTGTAACAATCAACTGGTCGGAGGTTATTGATGAGCAGCCTCCAAGAGGTTGAGCGGTCAGCGTTAACACAACCGATCCGTTTTGCAGGTCATTTGTTCCATAGGAGTATGAGGGATTTAAAACTCCTGGATTGTTAAAACTTCCGTTGCCTGAAGTACTCCACAACAATGAACTGTAATTTGCTGCTGATGCTGATAATTGGACATTTTGGTTTGCACAGGCACTTTTATCAGAACCGGCATTGATTAGCGGATTCTGATTAACAACAACCAAAATCTGATGATTTGATGTGTTTGATCCATCGGAAACCGACAATAAATAATTGGTACTAACCGACGGTGAAACTATTGGATTTTGCATATTTGAAGTAAATCCTGGTGGATTTGAAGTCCAGTTGTAATTATAGTTTCCGGTTGTTCCAATAAAGATATTTGCAGCTAATGCCACGGTGTTACCGGCACAAACCGGATTGGGCGTGGCGGTAGCAAAAGCATCAAGGGTTTCGATGCATTGCATGTTTACAATTTCGGTAATTGTAACACCGCCAACCCAATTAACGTAATTATTATTATTGTAAGGATAAAAAGCCGGATCAAATCCCAGAAAATCAACATCATAAGTCTTCTGGGTTGTCCACGAAAAAATCCTGAAATGGATCAACTCATTATAAGTAAACCCATCTTTTTCCGGAGTTTGGGTGTTATCAGCAAATATCGGAAAAACAATACCTGTGTCAGGAAGATTTATTGGTGTTAAATCCTGCCAGTAATCAGCGCCAGCACATTGCATCTGGCCATTGTTGTCAACAAAAAAAGCTCCGATATAATCGCCGGGATTAATCGGAATAGTGTTAATCCGGGGGTTTGCCGACATCATGATAACCATTTCGTGAGGATTAATAAGTGTATTTGGAATAACGGGATTCCAGGTTGGGGGATAGCCCGCTAAAATTGCATCTGTACCCTCCGCCTTTTGCTGAGTTTGAGAAATCCCACTTACGGACTGGAATAAAAATACCATCCCTACAATGATATTTAATAAAGAACAAGATTTAATTGTTATTGCAGTTGTTTTTGCTTTCATAATTCTTATTTGTTTACTCTAATTAAATTTATGATCCAACGAATTTTCGAAATAATTGCATCAGACTTTCATCAATAAAACTGTAAAAATAATTCAAAACGAATATCAATAAACAGGATTTTTTCTTTTCGCAAAGTTGCGAAAGGCAATAAAGTTTAGTCCTCCGAAAATGAAATAACCATGATAAAACGTTCCGGTTGATTATTAATGTCATATTAAATG
>CAIYZW010000371.1 GCA_903930725.1 uncultured Bacteroidota bacterium | reverse complement strand
TGATAACCTCTTTGTTGAACAGGCGGATTTTCTGGGTGGCTTCATAACCTCCCATCACGGGCATTTGAATATCCATCAAAATCAGATCAATATCCTGATTTTCCTGGCAGGCTTCAATAGCCGCAAGGCCGTTGTGTGCTTTAATTATTTCACGCCCAAACATATTGACAATTATCGAAATTAGTTTCTCCGAAGTTTCATCGTCTTCAGCGATGAGGATTTTCAATCTTTTATGTAGTGGATTGGTAATGTTCCCGGTTTCCTGAATCGAAACCACCTTTTTGACCGTGGGTTTTTCTTGTGGTTTTGGATTGTACGGCAAGGTGAAATAAAATGTTGAGCCGATTCCTTCTTCGCTTTCGACCCATATTTTGCCACCCAGCATTTGGATGTATGATTTGGTAATAGCCAAACCCAATCCCGCCCCCTGCCGTGCCTTTTTATCTTCGATGTCGGCCTGTACAAAACGTTCGAAAATGGCCTCCTGCCTGTCTTTTGGAATTCCGATGCCGGTGTCTTTAACGTAAAACCGTAGAGACGCAGAATTCTGCATCTCTACCGAATACCCAAATTCGATGAAACCTTCATTGGTGTATTTTATGGCATTTTTTACCAGGTTGGTAAATATGGCGTATAATTTTTCGCGGTCGGTTTGAATGATGGCCTCTTTTGCCGGTAAGGTATTTCTGAAAAGAAACTTCATTCCTTTGGCTTCGACCTCTGGCTTGAAAAAGGTATAAATGTACTCGATTTGCGCATTAATATTCGACTCTTGTATCTCTGCTTTCATCAGGCCTGCTTCAATTTTGGAGATATCAATAATATCGTTGATAATATTGAGCATCCTTGCCCCGCTTTTCTCGATAACGCTAATATACTTTTGTTGCTCCTCTCCGGTAAGATTTGGTTCCTTTAAAAGATCGGCAAATCCTAAAATGCCATTCATCGGTGTACGGATTTCGTGGCTCATATTGGCAAGGAATGCTGATTTGAGCTGGTCGGATTCTTCGGCTCGTTCTTTGGCTTTTTGTAATTCCAGCTCAACCATTTTAATTTTGGTAATGTCGGCAGCGTGGGTTAGACATAAAATTACTTTGCCTGTCTCATCTTTAATAGGATTTGCTGTGGCCAGAAAGTATAAAGTTTTATCCGGTAAAGTAACTTCAACCTCAATGGTTTCGCTTTTGCCTGTATGAAATACTCTTTTTGTTGCTTCATAGCGGTAATCGGCCTGCTGTTTATCATAAATATCCCAGAACGTTTTACCGATAAAATCTTCAGGAGATTTTCCAAAAGTTGAAGCAAACAGATGATTCGTAAATTTATATTCTCCCTTTTCATCTACACAAAAAATGGCATCACTCGAATTTTCGATGAGTGACCGATACTTCAATTCGCTTTCTTTCAATTTTTCTTCTGCTTTCTTGCGCTCGGTAATATCAATAACAGATGTTATAAAAAACAAGGGATTACCTTGCTGGTCCTTTTGCAAGGTTGTACTGATATCAACCCAAACCAAATCTCCGCTTTTCTTAAAATATCTTTTTTCCCATCTTTCAAAAGATTTCCCGCTTGATAATATAGCTTTAACTATTCCTTCATCTCTGGAAACATCGTCGGGATGAGTAATTGTTTGCCATTTCATTTTTGATAACTCATCTTCGGAATAGCCAACAATCCTGGAAAATGCGTTGTTGGTTTTTATCGTACCGTTTAAGTATGTTATAGATTTTCCGACCATTGTATTTTCGAAAATGGTTCTGAATTTCTCTTCGCTTTCAATAATTGCTTCTTCAGCTTTTTTTCGATCGGTAATGTCATGTATGATCGAGAAAAGTATTAGATGATCTTCAAAAACAATTGGCGACGAATGAACTTCAACTGTGCGCAATTCGCCGCTGGCTAACCTGTGCGGGAAAACAAAATAACTCCTTTCTTCGTGAACTACATGTTCGCGTTCCATTTTTACCTGTTCGGGCGAGAGGGTGTTAATTTCGTCAATCCGCATGGTAAGCAGTTTCGACTTGCTGTAACCATAAAAACCGGCAGATGCTTCGTTGGCTCCAATGATCCTGCCCGATTCCGGTTCGATGAGCAACATAATTGAACTGTGCCGCTCAAACATGTTTTTGAAACGTTCTTCACTTTCCTTTAGGGCTTTTTCCGATTGCATGCGTTCAAGTTCGCCGGCAGCGCGAATAGCCACCAACTTTAAAACGTTTTCGGCAAAACCAGCATTTTTCAATGGTTTTTGTCCGATAATGGCAATCAGACCGATGGGTTTCCCATCGTAACTCCAAAGCGTTGTGCCAATATAACTATGTGCCTTCAACTCCTGAAGTGCCTGGTCGTGCGGGAATAACTGGCATACATTTGCAGGAAAGCAACAAATGGTTTTTCCTACCACATCGCCACAAGGGGTCTCTCTAAGGGTGTATGAAACGTTTGGATCAAATTTGCCTTCGTTATAAATGGCAACCGTTTGGGCAGTAAGTCCATCGCCTTCGAGTTTGTCGATGCAAACGTATTCCGAATCCAAAATTGTGGCCAGGTATTTCGCCAGCGATTCAAAGAAATTTTCATCAGAGCCAGGGTAACCGGAGGTGCTCAGGAAAGTATGCACATCTTCTAAACGCTTTCGTTCGGTGATGTCCTGAACTGTACCGTGTAAGCTTACCAATTCCCCTGCTCCATTATAATTGGCGCTACCACGGGTATTTGTAAATATAATAGTGCCGTCAGGTTTTACCATTTCAAAGTCAAGGTTGTAGGGTTTACCTGTATTAAAAGTCCTTACTACTGCTTCATTTATTACTTTCCAGCTTTCGGCGGTATAGTAAGATTCCATATCAGCAAAAACGGGTACAGGAATGTCGGGATTATGGCCATTTATTTTATAAAGCTCTTTTGACCATGCTACAAGGCCAGTTTTAAGGTCCCAATGCCAGCTCCCGATATTTGCCAATTGTTGTGCTTCCAGCAAATCTATTTCAGCCAGGCGATATTTTTCTTCACTCTCCTTTAGAGCATTTTCAGCAAGCTTACGTTCAGAAATATTTTCGACAACTGATAAAATCCGTGTAATGTTCTTTTGCTCATCAAATAATGGAACCGTTTTGTAGAGTTGAAATTGGTTATTGATAAAAAGCTCAAATGTAGTTTCGATGCCATCAAATGTTTTTAAATAGTTTTCTCTGACCATTGTCGAAAACTCACCAAAAACCTGTTCAATAGTTAAGCCTATAAAATCGTTGGGATTCAGATTCTGTCGTTTAAACTCCTGTCCTCCCGAAAAACCAACCGTCAAATCCTTTTCGATTACTGATACAAATGAATTGGGAAAATTATCAGCTATTTTGGCTAACAACTTTTCGCTTTCTTCGGCTCGTACTTTGGATAAAAATAATTCCTGTTCGGCCGTTTTTTGAGATGTAATATCCATGCACAGGCCAATCATTCTTACCGGTTTGTTGTTAGCATAACTAACATGTCCGGTTGACCTGATCCACCTGATTTCATTGCCGGGAAGAATAATCCGGTAATCGCTCATCAGTTCCGTATGGTTTTCGATTGCTTCCTGAATTTTTACTGAAGCCTTTTCAATATCATCAGGATGCAGTGCTTTAGTCCAGGCCTCAAATCCGGCAATTGTATTTTCCGGTAATCCAAATATCTGCAGAAATTCATCGGACCAATAAAAAGTATTTTTCAGAATATCCCAGTCCCAGACACCAGATTTGCTTACCACCAAAGCCATTTTTAACCTGGCTTCATTTTTTTCAGAGATTTCTTTTGCTTCGGCTAATTCCTGGTTTGTCTGATTAAGCTCTTCGTTAATTTGCTGGTATTCTTCGTTTTGGGCTTCAATTTCATTTGTTTTTTCGTGAAGTAATAGTTCGGCTTTCTGATGCGCTGTGATGTCCATAACAGTCCCGATGAAACGAGCCGGCAGCCCGGAATCGTCAAATATGACTTTTCCTTTACTACTGATGTACTTAAGCTCGCCTGCGGGTGTATTTATCCTGAAAATTTTATCTAAATTTTCACCTGTTTCCAATGAATGGGTGAATGATTTGCCATAATTATCGAGATCATCGGGATGAATGAATTTTCCATTTGTCTCAAAACCTGGTATGAAATCGTGGCTTGATACACCAAATATGGCATAGGTCTCGTCGGACCACCAGACTTCGTTTGTTTTTAAATTCCACTCCCAGCTACCAATTATGGCCATTTTCTGAGCTTCGTTTAATTTATCTGATAGTTCCGATTTAATTTGTTCGCTTATTTTTAGTAAGTTTTCAGACTCTTTAAGATGGGTGATGTCAATAAAACTGATGACTATTTCGGTAATTTCGCCAGTGTTATTAAGTACCGGAAAGCCATTTACAGAAACCCAGACAATATCATTTCTGCCGGGTTGCCGGATGCCCAGGATCTGATTTTTGACTGGAGTTTTACTGATTACAATCCGGTTTACGGGATATTCATCAAGGATGAGCGGTGTATTTTCTTCATTTACGAATTTCCAGGCTGGATCAATGGCCGTTTTGCCTTTCATCTGATCGTCGGTTAACCCCAATAATACCGATGCTCTGGGATTATTCATGACAATGGAAGTATCCGGTGCATGAACTACAATTCCGGCTTCAAGGTTATTTAACAAACCACGAAACCGCTCTTCACTTTCTGCGATTTGCTTTTGTGAAATGTAGGTCTCGGCTATATCCGAAAAAACCAAAACCACACCAGTAATTTCATCCTTTTTGTTTTTTATAGGGGCGGTGCTGTCGGCAATCTGGTATTCGGTTCCATTTCGCGAAATCAAAACGGTGTGATTTGCCAGCCCCACTATTTCGCCTTTTTCGAGAACTTTTTTCACAGGATCGGCAACCGCCTCACGGGTTTCGGCATTAATGATGTTAAAAACTTCGGATAACTTCCTGCCTGCTGCTTCGGCCAACTGCCAGCCACAAAGCTTTTCGGCAACAGGATTCATACCAACAACCAATCCGTTTTTATCAGTTGTAATTACGCCATCACCAATCGAATGGAGGGTAATGGACAGATTTTCTTCACTTTTTTGCAAGGCTTCTTCGGCCTGCTTTCGTTCGGTGATATCCTGAAATGAACCCGAAACAAATCTTGTTTTGCCGTTTTCGAGTTGTGGGGTTGCAATTGCGTTAACCCAGCGCTTATTTCCTTTTGCCGTAATTACCTGCCATTCCTGGTCGTAAGGCTCACCAAATTCGATGGCGCGTTGAATGGCAATCGTTGCCATGGACCGAAATTCGGGTGCAATAAAATCAATCCCTTCGGAGACTTTAGGAGTGCCGTTGATGAGATCAATTTCGAGGATGCGGAAGATCTCATCAG
>CAIYZW010000370.1 GCA_903930725.1 uncultured Bacteroidota bacterium | reverse complement strand
TTATTATATCCGAATGGCGGCGGCTGGTTCGGTAAAGTTCCCTGCTAATGTCGCCGATAACGGCTTCATTCCTGATGTACCTATCAGAGAATTATCCACACCATGGAACGAAATCCATCGCACCGCCGGAAGCCATGTTTTCGCCATCCAGGCACAGGCTCTGGCAAATTTATTCCTGGATGATATCATCGGAATATTCACGCCCGACGGAATTTGCTCAGGGAATATCCAGATCGAAAATACCAGCGAAAGCCTTGCATTTTACGCTTTCTCAGATGACCAGTTTACTGATGAAACCGATGGATTCACCGATGGCCAGCCGATGATCTTCAAACTTTTCAGACCTTCAAGCGGCGAAGAATTTAATCTGGAAGTTACCTACAATACCGCAACGCTTAATAACGACGGACTTTTTGCAACCGAAGGAATTTCGGCAATCAAAGGTCTTTCGATTCTAAACACCGGCCTTGCCAACGACTTTGCCAAAGGCTTGTACATCTATCCAAACCCAACAAACGACAAGGTTACCATTGGCGGAATTATCGGAATCGAACAGATTCTGGTAATGGCTTCGGATGGTACTGTTGTGATGCAGGTTAATCCAAAAACCGATGGCAACCAGGTTCTCGATCTTTCGGCTTTGCCGGCAGGTATTTATCAGGTTCAGATCAGGACTGCCCAGGGAGTTGTTACACGAAAAGTTGTAAAAGGATAGTATATTTCAAATAAAATTCATTGATTTCAGATCATTCAGGAGGTACCTTATCATTTAGGGTGCCTCTTTTTTTTCACCAAAAAACGTAGTCAAAAAGAATAGCCTGCTTACGTACTGAATAATATTTACCGACCATAAATTCCGGAACAAAATACTTTGGAAATCAAACAGAAAATATTAATTTTAACCCGATTGGAATAGGACAAAAATTCCCGCTCAATTCAATCTTTTTGTTCACGAATTAAAATGCATTTTTATCAACAATTTAATAAATAATTTAAAAACGGAGGTAAGATGAAATTAAAGATTTTACTCTTGGCTTTAATAATCGGTTTGTCAGATCTGATTATTCCTGCAAAAGTTTGTGCTCAGTCTAACGAGTTTCAGCTTATTAGTTATGAAACCGACATCCGGCAAGATGTTACCAATGCGCTACCCTTTTTCGATTACAACGATGCAGTTACCCGATTCAGGGAGGTTAGGTTGAATGATAACATAAATTCGTTATCTGGGGTTAAAGGTGACGATCAGATCATTCTTAACCTATTTCCGGACACAAGGTTTATAGCTATGGTACAAAATGTAGAAAGCTATTTCGAAGGCAATGTCACAATCACTGCCAGATTGGAATCATTTGATTATGCTTTTATGGTCATTTCAACTACCGAGGACAGGACGCTGATCAATATCTTTATTCCTGAACAGGGAAAAAGATTTGAAATTATCAGCGATCCGGTTTCACGCAAACATTATCTGATTGAACTAAATCCTGCATTGATTCCGGAAGTAGACGATCAACCTGCATTAATGCCCAATGAGACTTCATCTCAGGAAGATTTCATCATTGAACCCAGACCTGAAAATGGGAAGGCAACACCCAAAGGTCCGCTGACTGATGTGACCATTGATATTATGATTCTTTATACCCCTGCAGCCCGCACCTGGGGAAACAACAATGGCGGTGGTATCCTGAACTGTGTTGCAACAGCAGTAGCTATTGGGAAAACTGTTCACGCCAACAGTGCAACCGGGGCTACCAACAGATTGGTTTATACTGCTGAAGTTGCTTACACCGAAAGTGGAGACGACGAGGTTGATCTAAACCGTTTTACCGGAACCTCTGATGGTTATATGGATGGAATTCATACCTGGCGTAACACCTACGGAGCCGATCTGGTTCAACTTTTCACAACAATGGGAGGCGGTCTTGGCTGGGGGCTGGATATAGCTGCCGGAAGACCGGATTATGCTTTTTCATTAGCAGGGGTAAGCACATCCTTTGCTTTTTCACCCATACATGAAATGGGGCACAACATGGGTTGTGGACATCACAAACAGCAAAATTATCAACCCGGACCTCTTCTTTTTTCATATTCTGCAGGATGGCGATGGGTAGGATCGGATGGTGTACTCTATTCCTCTGCAATGAGCTACACAGGTGGTGGGTATTTCCCCCCTCCCAATAATCAGAATTCGACCAGGGTTGGATATTTCTCAAATCCAACAGTTAACTTTATGGGTGTTGCTACAGGTGACGGCGTCGATGCCGACAATGCCTGGACCATCGAAACTATAAAAGGTGTGATTGCAGCTTATCGTGCAACGGCTACCATCAACTGTATTGTCTGTCCCGGATATGATTTTGTGATTACTCCTGCAAATTATTGGAATATCAATTCCTCCTCAGTTAGCATGTATGGTTGCAAAATGTATCGTTTTGAGGTTTCAACCGGGCACACCTACACCTTTCAAACGGGTTGTGGAGAAGGAGCTACTGCCAACTTTGATACGTATTTAAATCTTTATGATTCTAATTGCGCTGATATAACTTACAATGATGATGGTTGTGAATCGAGCCGTTCGAAAATTACCTGGATGGCAACTTACGACGGATATGCGTATTTAAAGGTTAAGGGGTACAATGCATATTTCGGATCTTACACCCTGGCTTATCAAAAAACAGATGAGCTAATTTGGACAGGTGTGCTAAGCACAAATTGGAATACCGCCGGAAACTGGAATGGAAACGTTGTCCCCGATGCCACATTCGATGTTACAATTCCAACTGGTGCTACACGCCAGCCTTACATTCAAACCGCAAACGCAAATTGTAAAAGTCTAAACATCGAATCCGGAGCTACCCTTACTGTCGGTGGCTATTCCCTCACTGTCCAAAACGATTTAAGTGTTACCGGAGCCCTTAGCATGAATCATGCATCAGGAGTAATTACTGTTTACGGAGATGTTTTTTGGAACTCTGGTTCAACCGCCGGATTTACCGCCTATACGGTTTTTAATGTTTATGGAACCTGGGAATTTAATCCAGGTTCAAATGCCAACCTTAATTTAGGCGTAGTGGCTTTCAGGGGTACTTCATCCGGTTACATCAGGAATTATTCAGGCACAACCTCTTTTAATGATGTCAGTAGTTATAAATCCGGTGGCGCCGAAACCGGGATTAGTTCATGGTCAACACAGCCATTAATCATCAAGGGTGACATTTACGTACATCCAGGTGCCAAATTCGGTGTATTTTCTGATTTCGATCTGATACTCAAAGGTGATGTCAATTCAAATGGGATATTTTTATGTAATGTCGGAAAAGTCGTTCTGGATGGAGTTACGCAGGACCTTAGAATGAATGTAGGCGATTATTTCAATAACCTGACCTTTAGCCAAACAGGAACGGTTACGGTAAATAATTCGTTAAGCAATATCCTCGATGTGAACGGTAATGTTATTGTCGAATCAGGTATTTTCAATCTTTCTGACCGGACCATGCGCGTAAATGGAAACTGGACAAATAATTTCGGAACGACCGCCTTTAGTGAAGGAACAAGCCGGGTAATTTTCGATGGTGCAGGCCATCAAATTGTCGAAACCAATGAAACCTTCAATATCATCGAAGCAAACATGGGCGCAGCATTGCGTATCAGCAATCCGGCTGTTACTGTCACATGTAATCAGTACGACTGGACTTCAGGCGGAGTTGATGTTATTTCAGGTACATTTACTGCACTTGATCTGGCCGAGAATGGAATTTATGGCGGGTATTGGCTGAATAGTGGTGGTACCATTAATCTGACCAACGATGGTTGGATTGATCTCAATGCAAATGTCAATATTTACGGAGGGACATTTAACGTAATCGGAGGAACTGCTAACAGCGACTGGCCATATTCAGCAAATGCCTCCATCACCATGAGCGGTGGAGTTTTAGATTTTAAAAACCGGGGCATCAATTTAAATTCTTCAGTACCTTATACCCTTACCGAAAACATTACAGGGGGTACTATTAGAACAGTTGGATCCTTCACTGGCGACCGAAGTGATTTCCATCCCACCGGAGGTACCATCGAACTTTATGGATCTACCGATGTTCAGTTAAGCCATGGTGTGGGTTGCAATTTTGTAAATCTTTTAATCAATAAATCTGCTATTTTGGATGGTTCTGGTCAGAAAACCGAAGAGATTTTCTTCGACCGTGAAGGAAACAGCACAAAGAATATCCTGGCAAACGGAGTAACAGCACTTTCTGACCTTGTTCTTCTTGGAAATATGAATATTCAGGCAGGAACCCTGGTTGCTCCTTCTTCTATTAAAGTTGGCGGAAACTGGACAAATAACGTTGGTACCGCCGGATTTACAGAAGGGTCAAGTTCCGTAACTTTCAATGGTAGCAACCATCAATACTGTTATGGTGAGACATTTAATGCTTTAGTGTTGAATAAATCATTTGGAGACCTTATTTTTCCAGCAGGAACAACAACCACCTGCCAGGTTTATGACTGGAACAGTGGTGAACTTGAAATTGACGGAGGGACTTTTATTGCCAACGACCTTTTTGATAACGGTCTTTTTGGAAATTATTACTTAACGAATGCCGGTGGTTTAATCGAACTTCACCAGAATGCACCTCAGTTTGTTGACCTATGCGGAAGAATTGTAATTGTAAATGGAACCATGAATGTTTATGGCGGCAGCAGTTATAGTTACTGGCCATTAAATAATAATGCAGCAATCTGGATGTCGGGTGGTGTGCTCGATTTTAAGGAGAATGGAATAAGGATTTACAACAATGCACTTGCTCTGGATGACCAGATTACAGGTGGTGTAATTCGCATGTCGAAAGGTTTAGAAATTGAAAGGGCTGACTTTACGCCTGCTGCCGGTACATTTGAATTTTACGGTTCTTCAGATTGGACTATCAGCCAGTCAAATGGTTCATTGAAAAATGTTAGAATCAATAAATCAGCGAAAGACGGAGAAGATACCTTACCCGGTGAATCTGTTTATGATGAACGTAGCGGAACCATCATCTCCGATGGTGGAAAATCCAACACAATAACGTTGCTTTCAAACTTTAATGTTACCGGCAACCTTGAAATCTCCGCGGGAACTTTTAACATCAATGGATACACCTGTAATGTTACCGGTACAACCGATATTAACGGAACCCTGGCTATGACCCATACCCCAGCCGCACTCAATTCCGGTACAACAAACTGGAACGCCGGTTCTAACGATAATGTAACTGCCGGTACTTTCCATACCAATATTTGGCGTTTTAATGATGGAACCAATGCCACACTTGGTACAGGTAATACCGCTTATGTGAACACGCTGTATTACCCAACTGACAGTGATGCTGAATTTGGAAACCTGGTTGCTTCGTCTGCATCAAAACTGGCTGCTGAAAAAGATGGAAAAGCATATTATCCAGTGAGGGTTGCAGGTAATTTTACTTCTCAGGCAGGCTCGGTATGGATATTTTCCTATCCTGAAACTGATTTGATAGTTGCCGGAAACAGTGAAATTCAAAATGGCTCCTATATTTGGTTATCATCAGGAGGTTTCAGCACTGCGGGATCACTTGATATTTCAGGTACTCTCGAAATTGCGGATGGTTCAGTTGTTACCGTCGGAGGAAATGTGACTTTCCCGTCGATGGGATGGTTAAGGATGAATGTTGGCAGCTTTATCTGCAATTATAATACAAGTTCGGGAGTAACCGACCTTAATGGAAGACTAACGATGAGCAACTCTTCTATAGTTGAATTTCCGGGAAGAAGCATTGCTGCAGGTCTCACTTTTGAAAACGAAATTAGCGGTGGAATAATCAGGGCTGGAAGAACATTGGCTGCAACTGTTGCAGGTAATTTCCAGCTTACTTCAGGTACTATCGAATTTATTTCAGGAAATTCAGGACATTATGTACAGGTTGTAAATGGCAACTATTTAAACAACGTGATCGTGAACAAACCCGCCGGATCGTTGCAAGTATATGATAATTTAACGATTAAAGGAAGTTTAAACATAAATGCCGGGGTTCTGAATTCGGATAATAAAACCATCAGCATTGCCGGTGACTGGACAAATAATGTCGGTGTTGCCGGATTTAACGAAACTTCCGGAAGGGTTATCTTTAATGGTTCAGCGGTACAGTTTTGCTCGACTGAGAATTTTAATATCCTCGAATTGAATAAACCATCAGGTTTGCTTTATAATGTTGGTTATTCTACGATCAATTGCCAGGTTTATGACTGGACAAGCGGCGGACTGTGGATTTCACCGGGTAATTTTAGCGCGGCTGACCTGGCTGACAATGGTTTGTTTGGAACTTTTGGAATTTATGAAGGTACCATGGATTTGCATCAGGATAATGCCCAGTATATTGACCTAAATGGACATATTTATGTTGGCCCGGGTGGCAACTTAAATGTTTACGGAGGATCGGGTACAAGCTGGTGGCCATATTCCGCAAATGCTTCTGTAACAATGTCTGGTGGTGTTATTGACTTTAAAAATGTTGGTATTTATGTCCACAATTCGGCTTCATATACATTTAGCGAAAATATTACTGCCGGAACCATCCGTTCTCCTGGAAGTTTTGAAGTCCTAAATACCGGATTTACTCCTTCAGGCGGAACCGTTGAACTTTACGGCGGCAATAATGCAAATATCATGACAATTGCCGGTAGCTATTTTAATAATCTTATAATCAATAAATCAGGTGGAGATAAAGGAGGTGATCCTCTTATCCTGAGAGATCATGATGGAAACCTGATTCCAACAACCCGTGGAAATGAAATACTGGTTGAAGAGGATGTTATGGTTAACGGAACCCTTGCAGTAAATGCAGGTAAACTAAATTCAGGGGACCAGGGATATGATGTTACATGCATGAGTGATGTTAACATTGAAAACGGAGCAGCAATTGATTTTATAGGAACATCACAACTCAAACTTAATACTTCGTTAACGGTAAAGAGTGGCGGAACTTTCAGAGCCAACGGAACACCCGGTTATTACAATTATGTCACCCGGGCTAATACAAATCGTTATTTATTTACTGTTCAATCGGGTGGTAACTTTGGTACCAGCAACACTATTTTTGAATACATGGGCGCAAATGGCATTAACATTGCCAGCGGTGCTGTGGTTGATCCTGCACAGGCTTTTACTTCCTGCACATTCCGTCAGGGACTCGCCGGCAATACTTTGCTTACCATGAACAGCACACAGGATCTTACCTGTACCGGAGCCATTTTCCCGGCCAATGTCTGGGGTGGCGCTTCAAACGTGACAAAAACCACAAATGTAGGCCGCATAACTTTCAAAGATTACACCGGCGCATTTTCAGGTTCAGCCTTCGAGAACGACATTTACAACCGGGTTGACTGGTTTGTTCCTCAACTTTCAGCATCTCCGCTTACGCTAAATGTTAATCCACCGGCAGGCACTACAACTTTCAATATCACTTCAAACCTTGCATGGACGGTTTCCGAAAGTTCGACATGGTTCTCGGTAAATACTGCATCTGGTAGCAACAATGCAACAATCACGGTTACTTTCGATCAGAATACTTCAGCAAGCAGCCATTCGGCAAATATTACCATTTCGGGTGCAGGTGTTGCCGATGTTATCGTAACTGTCGTCCAGGCTGGCGCCACACTTTCCGTGCTTCCGGCAACCCAAAATGTTACGGCACCTGCCGGAACCACCACTTTCAATTTAACTTCAAACACAGCCTGGACTGTATCCGAAGCAACAAGCTGGTTCAGCGTTTTACCAATGAGTGGAAGCGGAAATGCCACACTTACCGTAACTTATTCACAAAATGCCTCAGTTACGGCACGATCAGGACAAATTACGGTTTCATCCACAGGACTTCCAAATGTTGTGGTAACCGTTAACCAGGCTGGTGCCGGGGCAACACTTTCGGTTTTACCAGCCAACCGCGATGTAACTCCGCCAGCTTCAATCACAACCT
>CAIYZW010000369.1 GCA_903930725.1 uncultured Bacteroidota bacterium | reverse complement strand
TCCTCGATTTTTGTTCCTCACCTTCAAAAAATGCAACTGCCAAATCTTACCATGGCTTCGCCTGATACCGGAGGCACCAAGCGGGCTGCTGCTTATGCAAAATTCCTAAATACCGATCTGGTCATCTGTTTTAAACAGCGAAACCGCGCCAACCAGATCGAATCAATTCGTGTTATCGGTGATGTTGAAGGTAAAGATGTGGTGTTGGTTGACGATATTATTGATACCGGTGGAACCATTACAAAAAGCGCTAACCTGATGATGAAACAGGGAGCAAATTCGGTAAGGGCGATTTGCACACATCCTGTTTTTTCGAATGATGCCATCAAAAAAATTGAGGATTCAGCACTTGCCGAAGTACTTGTAACCGATACGATTCCGCGTGCGGCTTCCGAAAAAATAACCATACTCTCCACTGCTGATATTTTTGCTGATGTCATCCGTAGGGTTCACAAAAACAAGTCCATCAGTACTCATTTCGATTTTTTAACAATTCAATAAATAGTTTTATTTTTTAATCATTAATTTTAATTTTTTAACATGAAAGCATTAACTATTAGCGGTTCTCTCAGGGAGAACGTAGGGAAAAAGGATGCTAAAATGCACCGTAGGGAAGCGAAAGTTCCTTGTGTGCTTTACGGCGGAGAAGACCAGGTCCATTTCGTTGCAACCGAAAAGGATTTTAAGAAACTCATTTTTACACCAGAGATTTTCATTGTCAATCTCCAGATTAATGGCAAGGCATACAATGCCATTTTACAGGATATCCAGTATCATCCGGTTACCGACAGCATTCTGCACATTGACTTTATGCAGATTTTTGATGAGAAACCAGTGATTATTTCGGTTCCCGTAAACTTTACCGGCGTTGCTCCCGGTGTTCTCAAGGGCGGTAAATTGATCCGGAAAATCAGAAAACTGAAAATTAAGGCTTTGCCTCAGTATTTACCTGATGATATCGTGGTTGATATTTCGGAACTTAACATTGCCGGAACGATTAAAGTTGGAGATCTGGTTAGAGAAAATATCCAGTTTCTCGATCCTTTATCTTCGGTAGTTGTTACAATTCAGTCAACAAGAGGAGCTGCCGGTGAAGATGAAGCTGGCGCAGAAGCAAAACCTGCTGCTGGTGCACCTAAAGCCAAAGCCAAGAAATAATAAATCAATTCTTTGGGAAAATAAAGGTATGAAGCACTTTAGCGTGCTTTATACCTTTTCTTTTTTAACCTAAAATTCAAAAAATTTTGAAATACCTGATTACTGGCCTTGGTAATGTTGGTGCCGATTATGAAAATACGAGGCATAATATCGGCTTCTCTGTGCTCGACGCACTTGCCACCGACCTAAAGGCTGTTTTTGAGATTGGTCGCCATGCCTTTAATACAAATGCAAAATTAAAGGGCCGTCAGCTGGTGCTGATAAAACCCACCACTTATATGAATCTCAGCGGAAAAGCTGTAAAATACTGGTTGGATAAAGAAGACATCCCAATCGAAAATTTGCTGGTGGTTTTTGATGATATTGACCTCGATCTGGGAGCTTTGCGGATGCGGCCCAAAGGAAGCGGAGGAACGCATAACGGCATCAATCATATCATCGAAACACTTGGAACAAATGAGTTTACACGCCTGAGAGCCGGAATAGGGAAGGATTTTGCCCGTGGTTTTCAGGTTGAATATGTGCTTGGCAAATGGACAAAAACCGAAGAAAAGGTCTTGAATGAAAAAATCCCACTTGCTGTCGAAATGGTCAAAAACTTTGTTTTGAGTGGCACACAAAACACAATGAACCAGTTTAACAGACGATAAATGAGCCTAAAAGCGGCGCAAAACAAGAATTAAAAGATAAGTTAAAAAGAACGATAAAAAGATATTCTGCTACTCTTTACCAAAATCGAAACTTAGTTTTTTCGTTTCAAAATATTCGAGTCCTTCAGGTGTGGCAACACTCCTTACGAAGTTCTCGAACATGACTTCAAACAAGGTGTGGAACGAAAATACGTCCGAAGGGAAAATCTGTTCATTGTGAAGATCAATAAGCCGGCTCATATAAAGTCTCGAAACAAGTTCGATGCTCAGGTCGTTGCGATACATTCCCTGACTAATCCCTTTTTGCAGATTAATCTGTATTTTTTTAAAGATAAATTCTGTCCTGATTTGAAAATGATCCTGATAAGTTTTTGGGAATTTGGTTTTGAGCATTATACTGATTTTTGGAGTAACATCGTAGTAGCGGCGGGCAATTTCTTTACTAACGATCATCAAAATATCAATCGCATTCATGTCCTCAAAATTGAATTCATCAAAAATGGTTCTAAAGCTATCGCGCTCAAATTCGAGAACTTTCTTTACAAGGTCTTTTTCATTCTTAATAAATTTAAAAAGGAACTCTTCGGAAATATTAAGTTTTTCACAAATAGTACTTTTCGAAATATTATCAATCCCATTATCGAGCGCAAGCATGCGAATCTGCGATAAAATATTTTTAAGCTGTTCGTCCATTTAATATTTTTAATGAAACCTGATCGAATAAAATCAGGTGCAAAGGTAAAAATAAAATCTGATTGACAAATAGCAACTTACATAGTAATTGTATTTCAGAAACGACTTAACCTCAGTTGTAAAATTAGAATTACTTTAAATTAGTGTTTAAATACTTAATAGATTATTTTTGGATTACTTTTGCAAACACCACAATTATTAACAGATTTTCTCCATGTCGAAAGTTTTTTCATTATCAGAAGCCGGTTCAATTGCAATTCATAGTATGGTGTTGATTGCCACGGCTGATTCCAAGCTAAATGTTGTAAAGATTGCCGAACGTACCGGCTCATCAAAGCACCACGTTGCAAAAGTATTGCAACGGCTTGTTAAAGACGATTTCCTGGTTTCTAACCGCGGTCCACATGGCGGTTTTGAACTAAAGAGACCTGCCGAAGACATTGACCTCCTGTCAGTTTACGAATCAATCGAAGGGAAAATTGAAATCGCCGAATGCCCGTTAAATAATGAGATTTGTGCTTTCGATAAGTGTGTAATGGGCAATATTATCGGCGAGATGACCAGTGGTTTCCAATCCTACATGAAAAACCAGAAACTCTCGATGTACATAAATTCTTAAAAAGCGTCTCATGCGTTCAACACTGTTCATCATCTTAATATTCAGTGGCTTATTTGTTTTTCCGCAAATTGCCGAACATAAAATTTTCCCACCTGTCAAATCAAGTTTCGACGTTCCCATTTTAGCCTATCACCGCTTTGGCGACAACCGATATCGCAGCACCAACACTTCGCTCGACGTTTTTGAGCAGCACCTTCGCTATCTGAAGGAAAATCAATACACCGTATTAACTTTTGGTGAGGCATTTAAGCGTTGGAAAAATAATGAGAGTTTTCCAGCAAAAACCACAGTTATCACCATTGACGACGGCTATTCTTCATTTTACGAAAATGGGTGGCCCTTGCTTAAGAAGTATGGATTTTTGGCCACCATTTTTATTCAAACAGATATAGTTGGTCATAAAGATTTTATAAGTTGGGCCCAGTTCGCCGAGCTTCAAAAGGCAGGTATCGAAATACAGAATCATTCCGATTTGCACGACTTTTTTGTAAATTATAATGATGCCGAAAGAGCAGGAAAATTTCGTGAAGACCTTATCAAATCAACCGCTTTAATCGAACAAAATCTTGGAAAAAGGCCCGAATATTACGTTTACCCTTACGGTGAATGGACAAAAGACATGGTGCAGGTTTTAAAAGAAACCGGATATTCAGCCGCCCTGGTTCAAAATTCCGGGTTGTTTTGTGAAACCAGCGACCCTTTCGAAATCCCCCGTTTTCCGTTAGGCGGGTATTTTGGAACATTTGAAGAGTTAAAACGGAAAATAGGTCTAAAGGCTTTACGAATTGAAAAAACCATCCCTGATTCACCATTTCTTAGCCAAAACCCACCCGAAATAAGGGTTGAGGTGCTACCTGGAAAAGTTAATCTTAAAAAAGCCCAATTTTTCGTTGCCGGAACAAAATGTGAAAACATCAAAATTATTGACGACCCAAACAATCCGGCAGTAATCCTCAAAGCAACCTCGCCACTCACAGCCCGCCGAACGCTTTACACCATCACCGCCCCTTCGAAGGATGGCAAAACCTGGCATTGGTACAGCTATGAATGGATTCGTCCTGAAGTTGGGGAATAATTTCAAATTCTATCCTTCACCGAAGTATTTTCCTGTTTTGTTGACAGAATAAGGGTTTCAGCCATTCCAAACATCAACATCAATTCTCAAATTACACTTTTTTGGAGATAAATTTGCCAGGATAATACACTTTTTTGGAGATAAACAGCACAAACCAGGTATCGGCCAGTAATCTGAATTTTTGAATTTAAAAACCCACCACTTTCAAAATAAGTCCGGGGTTTCCATATTTTTTAAACCCATGCCTCGCTTTTCTAAAATCAAATTGAAAAGAAAACCATTCATATTATATTGATATTTAATAGGATATAATTTTATCAAAAAATATTCTGAAATTTATTTGGTTGTAACATAATCTTATTAGTACATTTGCGAATTCAAATACCTAATTACATTAATGGGAAAATTATTCAACATATCCGAAGCTGCAAACATCGCCATTCACAGTCTGGCACTGATCTCGACATCAAAAGAAGATTTGAATGCCACGCAGATTGCCGAAATGTTGAAACTTTCCAGAAACCATCTTTCCAAAATCATGCACATCCTTGCCAGGCATAAGTTTGTAACCTCTTCACGGGGTCCAAAAGGTGGTTTTAAAATGCTCCGGGAATCCGGTTCGATTAGTTTATTGGAGATTTTTGAGTTGATGGACGGAAACCTCGAACAGGATCATTGCAGAAGAATTGATGGCATCTGCCCTTTTTCGGATTGCGTGTTTGGCGATGTTCGCCAACGGCTTTTTGATGAATTTAAAACATATTATCAGAACAGAAAATTAAGCGACTTATCATTGAATTATTAGAAAATTATGAAAAGAAAAATCATACAAATTGATGAAGACTTATGCAACGGCTGCGGCCAATGTATCCCGAACTGCCATGAAGGTGCTTTACAAATTATTGATGGAAAAGCACGGCTGATCAGCGATTTGTTTTGCGATGGGCTGGGAGCATGCCTTGGACATTGTCCGGAAGGTGCCATCGAAATTATCGAACGGGATGCTGAGCCTTATGATGAAAAAAAAGTGATGGAAATCCTTGTCACCAAAGGCCGGAATACCATTCTTGCCCACATCGAACACCTCCGGGATCATAAAGAAGATGAATTTTTAAAACAAGCTATTGATTACATAAAGGAAAATAACATTGATATGAGTATCGAAAAACACGACGAACACCAACATTCAGCCTGTGGCTGTCCCGGCTCGATGGCCAGGGATTTT
>CAIYZW010000368.1 GCA_903930725.1 uncultured Bacteroidota bacterium | reverse complement strand
TTAGCCAGAAACCGATACAGCATCCGGACAATATATTTTACGGATTCCCGGGCAGAAAATGTTTTAATCAAGGTGTAGTGATATTTTAATTTATTCCAGAGCGATGTTTGATTGGGCTGCAAAGAAAAAGTATCAAATAAAATTACACCACCAGCACTGATGGATTCAGCATTTAATTTATTTGCAACCTCCAGAGCGAATATTCCTGCAGCTGAATAACCCGATAAAAAACACGTTCCTTTTGGCTGAACGGTTAAAATTTGCGCTGCTGCTTCAGTGGCAATTTTCTTAAGGTTGGTATTTGTAAACTGATATAATGGTTCCAAAAGTTTAAATCCATACAAGGGATAATCGCAACCCATTAAACGGATAAAATCCCGATAACAATTAAGTGCGCCATTTGCCAAAGGGAACAGGAAAATAGGGGGAAGGTTACCTTTAGGATTTATGCTCAACAGTTTGATGAATGTTGGCTTAAGTATATCAAAACCATTCCGTTTTTGCTCCATTTGAAAGATGGTATCCGCAATGCTTGAGGGTGTAGCTTTTTCTAATAAAGACTCCTCTTGAATTTCAACACCCCATTCGTCGCTGATGTTTGTTAGCATCACTTTAGCCATGAGCGAATCACCACCAACCATAAAGAAATCATCGTCCCGTCCGATATCTTCTGTTTTAAGCAGGATTTTCCAGATTGCAATAATCCTTGCTTCGATGGCATTTTCCGGTTTGTCATTTTTATTTCCCAGAACCGGGTTGGTTGCTAAGTTAAAATGATAAGCCAGTTTTGAACGTTGCGGCTTTCCGGTAGGGCCGACCGGAATATTGTCGACAAACAAAATAAGACGGGGGATTTTATATGAAGCCAGATTATGAACTAAATATGAACGGATCTCCTCGGCAGAAACCTGTTCATTTTGGATGATACATGCTCCAACATCTTCGCCTAGGCTAGGATGTGGATACCCAAAAACAGCAACTTCCTTTACTGCAGGGTGTGTACTGATTACATTTTCAACTTCATAGGGGAGGATTTTTTCAGCTCCCCGGTTGATAATCTCTTTTATCCGTCCAATGAGGTATAAAAAACCATCGGCGTCAAGATAACCAACATCACCGGTATGAAACCAACCGTATTTATAAGCCGAAATATTTGCTTCCGGTTCATCAATGTAAGCTTTGGAAACCACATCACCTCTCAGAACAATTTCTCCTGTCTCATTAAATCCTCTGAGAACACCATCCGCATCCATTATTGCCACTTCTGCCCCGTAGCATTTTCCCACGGAACCTTTCCGGCGAAGCGCTCTTTTCATTGGCGACATTGTAACCCTACCTGCCTCAGTCAAGCCATAACCATTTAAAACCGGAACACCAAGTTTGTCTTCAATTTCATCAATGACGTTATCACTTAATATTGCACCGGCACTTGATACAAGTCGCATCGGGTTAAATAACTTTTTAAGATGAGCTTCCGGAAAATAAGATAATATCATCTTAAACATGGTGGGATTGGCTGAAAAACTGGTGGGCTTGTACGTTACCATCCAGTTTTCGAAATCTTTCATGTCAAGGCCTGAAGTTGCAATCACCCCTCCACCGGAAAAAAACTGAATCAATGCCGAAAGCAAACACTGAGCATGAAAGTGAGGTGTAATAATCAGCACTCTGCCCTTTTCGGCTTCGGGCACAACCTTTCGCATACTCCCTACCATCGAGACAATCTGATCATGGGTTAGCGGAACAATCTTAGAATTGCTAGTAGTGGCCGAAGTAAAAATGAGGACGGCAATATCACTGTTGTATTTTGGTTTGGGTTGGTTCTCTACACTAGCGGCCATCCGAAAGGTAAACATCCCCGATGGTCTGTTCAACGTTGGTTGTATTTCGATTGCCGGAATGGCCAGAATTTTTAAAGTCTCCCTGATATGATCAGCCACGTCTGATTGGATGATTACTACCCGGGCCTTAAGCCTTAAAAGATGTTGTGAAATTTCTGGCGGGCTTAGATTTATGTTTACGGGGGCAAAAACGGCAATTTGGATTACCGCTAAAAAAACAACAAATGTTTCCGGCCCTTCAGGCATTAAAACAGCAACAGCGTCTCCCCGCCTGATACCGTTATCACGAAGATATTCCGAAAATTGATCAACCTGCTTCCAAAGTTGTGAATAGGAGAGGGGTTCACGGTTTAGTGACATCAAAGCCAGTTCGTTCGCATCGAAATCTGATGAACGAATTTTAGATACAATATTCATCGGATGGTTCGTAATTTCAGTATTTGGAGATGTCAGACCGTTCATCAGGATTAATTTTGTTATTCAATAAATAAAATATGTTTTTAAAAATAGCTCTCAATATTACTACGAATAAATACAAGGAGAAAAGGTTCACTGATCTCCTTTCGAAAATAATAACCATACCTACCACTGCAAAATGTGTAATAGGGAATACAAATTTAGATGAAAAACCGGACGGACACACATACTTTTAAAAAACAAGCTCACGCTTTTTAGCCCACAGCATTGCCCAGGCACATTCCTGACCTGTTTCGGCGAATTTAATTTTCATGTTTATTTAAAAAGGCCTGCGAACTGGCCGACCAGTTTGCCGAAATGGAAGGCCGCCGTCCGCGTATTA
>CAIYZW010000367.1 GCA_903930725.1 uncultured Bacteroidota bacterium | reverse complement strand
TTTCAGTTTCTCAACAACCTCGAAGAAAAGACCAAACTGTCGCGAAGTTTAATCAACACCTTTTTCCTGCTGTTTATTCTGATTATTTTGGTGGCAACCGGCTACTTTTTTTATGTCGAATTAGCGCATATCTTTAAAGATATCCCAACGATTACGCAAAAAATCGCCGAAAGATTACATGAAATTTCTTTAAAATTACAGAATTACGGTATTACCATTCCTGACCATGTTGATAAAACCTTTTTAAATAATTGGGTACAAACGCATAACGATTTTATTATGAATTTTGTTTCTGGCATTGGGCTTAACCTCTGGAACATCATTCTAATCATGTTTTATTTGTTCTTTTTGCTTTACTACCGCGATCTGGTGATTCATTTTTATGTGAGTAAATTTAAGAGCAAGGATCGTCTCGACCTCGCAAAAGACAGATTTTATAAATCCCTCAACCTGATCAGAAGCTACATCTACGGGCTTGTTTTGCTTACTCTTATTTCGGCTGTGATGAATTACGTGGTTTTCCTGGCTTTTGGGTTGGAATTTGGGCTGTTCTTCGCTGTTTTTCTTGCTCTTTTAAACCTCATTCCGTTTATTGGAAACCCGATTGGGTTAATTGTAATCATGCTTTTTGCCACTATCACCAACGATAATATGCTGATACCCATACTCATATTTATTTCACTGTTTGTTATGAATTTCCTTCAGGATAATGTCGTCAAATCGTGGATTGTTGGCGATAAACTTAAAATAAATGCTTTTGCTGTTTTTGTGGCCATAATTATTGGAGGCATGATTTGGGGAGTTTCAGGCATGATTTTGTTTATCCCGATTGCCGGTGTGGTTAAAATTATTCTCGAAAGCAAGGAAGAACACGGCGTTTATGCAATCCTGTTTTCGGAATTGCCCAAAAAGCCAAAGCAAGCCCCGTTAAAAGATGAAAATGCTGACACCGAATAACCTTTTGCGTCATTGTTAAAATGAAAAAAATAGCAAAAAAAATTCTGCTTGTCCTCCTCACCTTAATCGGAGTTTTAATTGGTATATTGTTAACGTTATCAATTGTTTACAAAGATTCGGCTCACGAAAGGCTCCTCAAATATGTAAACCAGGAATTTGAAGGAAAAATCCATTTTAACGAATTTTCATTTTCTTACCTTCGGCGGTTCCCACGCATTTTTATCGAATTGAAGGATGTTTCGGTGCTCGATAATAACTACGAAGTCGTTAAAATCGGCAAGTTGGAGGTGCTTCTCAACCTGGAGAGTATATGGAGCAAAAAGATTAACATCGAAAAATTGCTGATCAGCGATGCCATGCTTTCGGCGGAAGTTGACAGCCTCGGAAATAAACACCGGATATTGGCCAGCGAACGAAAAGCGACCGAAAGAAAGCAATCATCGTTAATCCTTGAATCGCGTAACATAAAAATTACCAACAGCAAGGTTTATTTTGGCAATATGATTAAGGGAAACCGCACTTACCTAACTATAAATTCGGCAAATTTTAGATTAGCAACGCAGGATTCGTTGTTGATTTTAACCGGTCAGCTGGATGGTTTTCTGGATACATTGGTTTCAAATAAAACGGTTTTGTTTGATAATCAGCCAATAAAGGTGGTAAATGCCGAAATCAGGATTAATCAGCTTACCGGCGAAAAGGAAGTTGTTAAAGGCGAAATTCGTGCAAACACACTTAAACTTACGCCTCACTTAAAAATGATACCCAAAGATGATGGGCAATTGATTGAACTTAAGATTACAGCAGAGGATAATTTCGATACTTTTCTCGAATTATTTCATTTTCACACAGGTTTCGATTTTTCGCAGGTTAATCCTGGCGCAAAACTGGTGATGTCGTACAATCAAAAGGGTTTTGTAAATGCTTTTTTAAGGCCTTTTTCCAAACTCGATTTTAAGATAATTGACGCCGAATTCACCAGCGAAGTGTTGCCATTTCCTCTAAAAATCGGCGAAATATCAGGGAATTACAACAATGGCGAAAAGCATTCATCCGAAACTGTTGAGCTGGTGATTGATACAATTCATGCCGCAGTGAACCAGAGTTATATTAATGGTCGGTTTAAGCTTAAAAATCTGAAAGATCCTGTTGTTGACGCTCATCTCGTTTCGTTTCTCGATTTAAGTAATTTGATTGAGGAAAGTAAAACCTTCAGTTTGGTTGGAACCATTGATTTTGACCTCGTGTTGAACGGTAAAATCAGTGAACTGAAAAAGCAGAACCGATTGGGCAAACATACGGCCAAAGGTCAGGTTAATGTTCACGATCTTAAGCTTTTACTCAAAGATCAGGATATCAACATTAATATGGTTAACGCATCTACAATTTTGAACAATCAGTTTGTTGAAGTCACAAATCTGATTGGTGCTTTTAATAAATCGGCATTTCATTTTAAAGGCAATATCGAGAATTGGGATCATTATTTATTTGATGAAAATGAGCAACTTGCCGGCAAATTTGAGCTTAATTTTGATGAGCTTGACCTCACGAAGATGAATTTTGGACAGAGCAAAAAAAATAAGGAAAACAGCTCTTTTAGTTTGCCCCTAACTTTGATGAATATTGAAATTTCGGTAAATGGCAAAAAAGTAAAAACGGACTTTGGCCTCATCGAAAAGCTAAAACTCGATTGCCTGCTTAGCGAAAACAAAGTCAAAATTTCTTCTTTGGGTTTCAGATTCCAGGAAGGAAACGTGAATGGCTCTGGCGACGTAGCTTTTGGAAAAACGGGAATTTTGGCAGCAAACGCCTTTTTAAAAGGCCGTTTTAAAGATTTGAATCTTGACTTTTCCAATCATAAAAAGGATACATCAAAAGTAAAAAAACCGGCTTTCCAATTGCCCGAATATTTAACAGCAGAAGTTGATTTACAGGTTGATAAAGGAAATATCGCACAAATTCCGGTAAAAAATCTTGTTTTTCAGGCTAAGATGAAACAAAATGAAGTTTCAGTTTCAAAATTTTCGGTGGATGCCTTTGATGGTCGAAGCACGGCAAACGGCAGGGTAAAATTGGATTCAACCGGGATTTCGGGCATTACGATGAATGTGGGTATGAGCTTTAAGCGCCTCGATCTCGAAAACCTGATGAGCCATTTTCCTGGAAGTAAAACTGCAAAATCCAACAAAAATGCACTTGATTATCCTCAGCAAATGGACGTTACTATTGATTTATCTGCCGCCGGGGTTATTTATAAAGATGCTTCAATTTCACATCTGAAAACCAACATCAGGGCCACCGAAAACCAGATTCACATCGCCGGTTTTTCGACTGATTTCCCTTTCGGGAATTTGAGTATGGACATTAAGGTTAACGACTTTAAAAATGATAAGATTAATTTTGAAGGCACGGCCAATCTGACCATTGATAGCCTTGATGTTGATAAATATCTTGAACTTGAGGCTTTTGGGCTTCCCGATCCAGAGAATTTCATAAACGAAAATGACAACACAAAAGAAAAAAAATCCTTCGCCGTGTTACCTCAAAACATCAATTTTAAGCTCAAAGTAAAAGCAAATCATTTATCCTACAAAAATGCCGGTATAAAAAATCTTGACCTTGCAATTGATTATCAGGATAAAAGAATTGACCTGAACCGTCTGAAGTTTCGTTTTGCAGGCGGATCGGCAGATATTAACGGTTATATGCTTAAAGATCAGCCAAAATCGTACCCTGGCTATTTTTATTCAAAGGTTGATAGCATTGATTTGCGGAGGTTTTTAAAATCGTTCGATAATTTCGGACAGCAGGCTTTTACAGCCGAAAATACGACCGGAAAGCTTTCCTGGGCTTCGCATTATTATTTCAAAATGGACAAAGACCTCAGTTTGAACGTTGAAGAAAACTTCGTGATTTTCAATTCCAAAATTTATGATGCTGCTTTTGATCAGGTCGAACCAATTCAAAAAGCCTTGTTTTTTGTCGGCAGTAAATCAAAGGATAGAATGGTTGTGAAAGACCTTGATGTTAATGCTTTTATGAATAAAAGCAAGATTTACTTCACCGATGTTCTGATGAACGATAATATTGCCAATCTGGATGTTTGCGGTAAAGTTGATCTCAAAAACAAAGAACTCGAAATCGGCATTCAAATCAGCCTGAGCGATTTGTTTTTCCGATCAAAAGCAACAAGAATGTTGCAAACTCAGGCAGGCGAAATTGACCTAAAAAACGATTCGAAAGTGTTTCTAAAAATGGCTGGCGCATTTTCCGATCACAAGCTTGGTCTGACAAACCAGCGAAAATTCGATAGCCAGCGATCAGATTTATTGGCTGCCATTAAAAAGGCACAGAAGGAATTTAAAAGTAAACAACCTAAAAAATGATCCTTTTTTTTCCCCCGATCATTAAATATTAAATTGTTGATGCCTAAACTTTCTAAACATAAAGGGCTGGATATTTTTTATAAGGCTTTTATCGGCTTTGTGGCAGGCATCATTTTCTTTTTACTCCTTCTCCAACTTTTAATTTTGCTCCCTTCCATCCAAAACAAGCTTAAATATCTTACAATCACAGCTATATCTAAGCAATTCGATGCAAAAGTTAGTATCGGGCAGTTCCGGATTGGATTTCCAAAAAAGTTAAAAATAGACGATGTTTTGATTTCGACAACAGTAAACGACACACTTGTTTATGTGGGAAATATTTCGCTGGATATAGGTTTAATCCCACTCCTGAGGCATCAGGTTGTTTTACGGAGCATCGGATTGAAAAATGGAAAAGGCGATTTTGGAAAACTGCTCGCTCAAATGCCGGCAGATAATAAAAGTGCCCAGCAAAAGCCTGAAAATAGTGACGCATCCAAAACCTGGGTTGTTCTGATAAATGAGCTTATTGTCGAGTCGTGCAAATTTAGATACAACGATAAAAGAGATCTGGGTTTTAATTTGATCCTTGATATCGGAAAGGCAAAAGTGCAGTTTGGAAACTTAAATTTCGAAAAACTCCTTTCATTTCAATCTGCCGAAATTGATGATACTTTTGTAAGTTACGAAACCTTTGATATCCCCGGTCAGGAAAAGGATTCTTCAGCCTTTGAATTCGCCGACATCCGTGTGGGAAATGCCAGGCTGGCCAATTGTGAATTTGCGTATATTGATTCGGCCGGAGCCATTTTGTTTAATACAAAAGGCCAAAAAGTTGAAACCGAAAACCTGCTGATTGATATTACCCACGAAAAGGTTGCCATTGATAATGGATTTGTACAAAACACAACCTGCGCTGTGGCTTTTATGCCGACAAACGACACAACCCCCGGAAATTACGATTACCTCAACTGGGGGCAATACCTGTGGCGGGTGGAGGGAAACGAAATCGAAATGAAGGGTTTTAATTTATTGGTTGATTATCCGGGCGAACCAGAGTTGAAAGGTCATTTTAATAACGAACATCTGAACATCGGGAACCTGTCGGGAAAATTAGCCAGTTTTGTGATTGATTATGATACTTTGATTGTTGAAATGCACCAGGTTAGAGGTAACGAAAGCAATGGCCTCGAAATCCTTAACATGGATGGTAAGCTAAATCAGATTGATTCGGTTTTTGCGATGAACGATTTAGAAATCCAAACAAAAAACGGAAGCTATCTGGTAAATTTCAAATCAACCATAAGTCCGACTAACTACCTCGACTTAAGCGGAAAATATTTCGACCTGAGCCTCGATATCCAAAGCAAAAACATGGCCGACATTGATTATTTCTATCCGTTACCAGTCGAAAATACCATTTTTAAGGAGGGATTCAGGATTACAGGTTTTGATTTGATAACCAGTATTTCTGGTTATCAAAACGACATCAACATCAACGAATTAGTTTTGAAATACCTCGATTCGACAGAAGTTGAGGCCAGCGGTAAAATTCAAAATTTTGCCAGCGGGGGACCCTTCCTGGTCAATCTCAATATAGAAAAACTGATAACCACCAGGCACGACCTGAACCAAATTGTGATGCTTCCTGCCACCGATTCATCCTTTTCACTGCCTGATTATGTGATTCTGGAAGGGGAATATTTGGGTTTAAACTTTAATCATTCGTTTACCGGAAAACTCCGCTCTGACATTGGCTCTTTGAACATTGTTCGGGCTGAAGCCAGCCTGGACTCAACTCCCTGGTTAAAAACTTCTTTTTCTGCTAACCTCCGGAATCTGAAAAAAATCACACATACCGGCATTGCAAGTGCCGACTTTTCGGCTGACCTTTCATTTTCGGGGAAAGTTTTGTATTCGGCGTTTGGAGATTATAAGTTTAATTTTAAGAGCCTCAATTACAACGAATACAAGTATCAACAGCTAAATCTGGAGGGAATGATTGAGCAAGGAAATTTCAGCTCACAAATCAGTTCATCCGATACAAATGCCCTTTTTAAAATTGATTTGGATGGAAGACTTGCCGAAGAAAGATCAACAGTTCATGCCGACATGAATTTTCAAAACATTGATTTGAAACAGTTAAACCTAATCTCCGAACCAATTAAAATAAAGGGTGGCGCTGAATTTACCATAAATTATGCCGGCGAAAATGAATTTGGTTTAAATGCGGCTGTCCGTGGTTTCGATTTGGGAATTGCAGATACGATTTATAAAATATAT
>CAIYZW010000366.1 GCA_903930725.1 uncultured Bacteroidota bacterium | reverse complement strand
TTTATTTTTTCTTTTTTAATAAACAACATTCCTGTTCCAAAAGGTGCGCACAGCCATTTATGCAGACTGGTTCCCAGGTAGTCACATTCCAGGTCGGGAATTTTGAATTCGATGTGCGCAAAAGTGTGTGCGGCATCAGCCATTACTTCAACACCGTGGCTGTGGGCCATGCGAGAAATCTTTGTTACCGGCATTATCTGTCCCGTATAATTGATAATGTGCATTACCTGGATGAGTTTGGTTTTGGAAGTAATCGCATTTTCATACATGCCAACGATTTCGTCATCGTTTTCCATCGGAAATTTAAAACTAAGCCAGACGAGTTTGATGCTATCGCGTTTTTCGCGTTGCTTCCAGGCGTTCAACAGGTTTGGATAATCCTGTTTTGAAACAATCACTTCATCACCAGCTTTAAGATTTAGTCCAAAAATTACTGTATTCATGGCCTCGGTGGTGTTGCGGTTGATAGCAATTTCTTCAGGCGAGCAACCGGCCATATCTGCAAGCTTCATTCTGACAGATTCCCTGCCTTCAGCCAAAGTATTCCACATGTAATAGGCCGGGCCTTCGTTGGCAATCTGGTTGTAGCGTTGGAGGGCATCCTGTACTACTTTTGGCTGGGGACTTACACCGCCGTTGTTAAGGTTGATGATGTTTGGCGAAATGGTGTACGATTCGCGCACCCATCCCCAGAAATCATCGTCATTGCCTGTATCCGGTGGCGAAAGCAGGTTAAAAGAATCTGCCGGTGAAGGCAGCGCCGCAATTGATGGTGGCGCTATTGACAATAAAGAAATTCCGCCTGCAATACCACCCATATTTCTGATAAAAGTTCTCCTGTCGGACATAATTTTTGTTTTTAAATGATTATCGTTTTACTGCAATTCCCGAAATTTCGACTTCAGCATTTTTGGGCAATTTTACAACCTGAACAGCCTCCCGTGCCGGAAAGTTGCCATTAAAATAACTGCCGTAAACATCGTTAATAGCTTTATAATTGGCCATATCCGTCATGTAAATGGTGCATTTTACCAGGTCGGAATATTCAAAGCCAAACGATTTAAGCACCGAACCCAGGTTTTTCATCACCTGGTGAGTTTGCTCGCTAATAGCGCCGGTTACCATTTCATTATTCGCCGGATTAATCGGAATTTGCCCCGAAATGTACAAGGTTCCGTTTACCAGAACCGCCGGACTGTATGGTGCAATAGGAGCCGGGATGGTTTTGTCCTGACCTGCAACCGAAAAAGTAAACGAAGTAAAAAGGATGATGGATAGTACAATTTTCTTCATTGTGATTTATTTTGATGCAAACATAGTAAATACTTTGAAGAATCGCCAAACAGTTCAAAAACACATCGTAACAATGAACTTCCTGGTATCGGCTTTACAATCTGGAAACTTCCGGAGGCAGGAAACTAAAAGTTATTTTCACCTTAATTTTCAACACTGCCTGACAATGTTCATACCTACAAATTAAACCTCACACCAAGTGTGGTATTGAAAAATGATATTGTTCTGACATCATTTCTAACTGTACCTGCAGGAGTGTAAAAGCCAAAAGTAAGCTGGTCGTAAACCATTTCGGTATCAAAAACAAGCCCGTAACAAGGTGTGATGTCGTAACGAAGTCCGACACCCGCCTGCCATGAAAATTTCCAGTCTTTTGATGGTGTAATCTCGTAATAGCCCGGTCCTGCACCCATCGTATATTCGGGTTTGTAAAGCTGGTATGGAGTTTCGCCATACAACAGACCGCACAGGGCTTTTCCGGTAAACGACAACTTCTTCTTAACCGGTAATTGAACATAAAGCCCGCCCATTGAGGTAATAATCAGATATGGGTTTGAGCGGGTGTAAAGGTCTTCCAGATCTGGTCTGCTTTGAACGATTTCATAACCAAGTAAGCCAACATCAACCGGATGCATATTTACCCCCACCGAAGCTCCAATTCCAAACTTCGGATGAAAAAACCAGGCACCTTCTGCCGAAACATCAAACCCGGTAAGCGTGAAACTTCCTCCATCCAGCGACTTTTTGTGATATTCGCCGAAAGGTAGTGAAACCCCGCTCCTGATAGCAATGAATGAGGGCTTATCCTGCGCTGAAACCTGCAAAACGCAGGTTACCAAACTTAATGTCGCAATAAACAGTTTTATAAAATGAGATGTATTTTTCATAGGGCGCAAAAGTAACTACTTCCTGTTAAAGGATAAAGTTTAAAAAATTCTCCTGATGGATAACCTCAAAACTGCTGCCAGCATAGTTTTCGAGAAATTCGACCGGGGGTTTTGCGTTCGCCTTTGCACTGTATTTGAATTCAAATGTTTTTAAATTGCCGCCAGATTCCTCGATGTAGTCAATTTCTTTTTGATCATAAGTTCTCCAGAAATAGTTGTTTACAAATTGCCGTGTATTCAGATTGCGTTTTATCCTTTCGGTGATGCAAAAATTCTCCCATAAGCCGCCAACATCAGTTCTAAAAGTTAAGGGATTAAAATTCTGAATCAGTGCATTCCTGATTCCAAGATCATAAAAATATATTTTTTGTCCCTTGGCGATTTCTTTCCGTAAATTCCGGCTGAATGATTGAAGCCGGAAAATCACAAACGATTTTTCCAGTAGCTCAAGGTAGCGTTTTATGGTGGCGATATTTTCACTCAGCAATCTCGATAACTCATTCAGTGAGATTTCATAACCAATCTGAAGCGCAATGGCCCGCAAAAGGTTGATTAATAAATCGGAACGCTTCAGATTTTCATATTGCAGGATATCCTTGTAAAGATAATTTCCAGCGATATTGTTCAACTCTTCGATGGCCTCATTTTCTGTTTTCATAAAAACTTCGGGATACAACCCAAATCGCAGAATATTCTCCAGGTTACCATAAATACTTATTAAATCCTGATGTTCCTTAATCTCAGCAATCGAAAAAGGGTAAAGATAAAACACTCTCGACCTGCCAGTTAACGGTTCCATTACTTTATTACCAAGTTCAAAACTTGATGATCCAGTCGCAATTAATTGAATTTCAGGAAAAGTGTCGTTGATAATTTTGAGTACCAATCCAATATCAGAAATATTTTGCGCTTCATCAAGAACCACGAGTTTGTAAGGCCCCAAAAAATTCCTGAGCAATTCGCTGTTGGTAGTTTCGAGCGCTGTTTTGTTTTGAAGCAACTCACAATTGATGTATTTGGAATCGGGGTACGATTCGATCAATTGTTTTGAAAGCGTAGTTTTGCCGACCCGCCTGGCTCCATAAAGGATGATTACTTTTCCTTTAAACAGAAACTCGTCTATTTTTTGCTTAATTGTACGTTGATAAATCATTTGTCTTTCAGATTTTTGCACAAATTTATGTAAATTTATTCAGACAACTAAACAAATTTGCTATAATTTATTCAGTTAACTAAACAAATTTGCCATAATTCATTTAGTTGAGGCTTGAATTTTTCCCTGACTGTGTTATTTTGGCCGAATTTTTCGTTGTGAAAAGGTCATAAAAAAACGCCTCGCATCCGACAAGGCGTTTTTTTTCCAACGTTGAGATTATTGTTTGATTACTTTCCGGATAAAGGTGTTGCCGGATGTGACAATTTTTACAAAATACATTCCTGATTGAAGTTTTGAAAGATCAACCTCCGGATTGGTCGGATTATTTGGATACTCAGTCAGGAAAACAACACCTTTGGCGTCGCTGATTTCGATACGGGAAATGAGCCTGTCGGATGAGATTTTGATAAAATCACCGGCAGGATTTGGAAACACTGATATTTCACCTGACCATAAATTTCCAGGCAACATTTCACCAAATTTTATTTTACTGATGGCCGATAATCCTTGCACAGCAAAATATTCCTGATCAGGGAGCAGTTTGTCGAAATCAACTTCGAGGGCAAAAGTTTCGGTTGTCGAACTTCGCAATAGCCTGAACTCCATCTTTTCACCAGGCAAAATGCCTTCATTAATGCTGGTGGTAGGATCATCTCCAAAAACAGCCATTGATTGATTTTTTGAAGGATTGTTTATCGTTACAAAGCCCACACAATAACCTTGTGTGTTAAAAATTCCTATAATATCCCCAACCTCCAAATTGATCAGGCTTTCTGAAGGCAAAGCTACAATGTGAGTTGCTGCGGTGCGGGTAACTTCGTTCCAGGGTGAAATAAGCTGTTCATCTATCAGATTACCAAAAACACAGCTTTTTATGGCCATTGGCGGATATTCGAAATATTCATCGTTGGAAACATTGATAAAATACGATTTGCCAGGTTGTAGTTCCTGAAGTGTGTTGATGTTGTAAACCGGCCAGTAAATGCCTGTTCCGGCAACTTCTTTGATGATGTTGAGCGATTCGAGCGGATCGAAATCGGTTACAGGAACCGGATTGAAGGATAAAACAGGAATGAGCGACCACCCAGCCGGCATTTGGATTGAGCGGTTTTCGGGTAAAGTGCCAACTACCTCCAGCGAAGCATTGCTGTTTAGTTTAAGAAAGTATCCGTCCGTAAAATTCCAGTCGCCGATGGTATTTAAATTTTCCTGCGGCCAGTAAACACCTGCAAGATTTTGAAAGATAACCAGTTCATTTAAAATTGGGCTGAGTAGCTGGTCAAGTTGGGGATTTTCGGGAATCAGGTAGCTCGAAATCCCGCTCCAGCCAGCAGGTATATCAAAATGCTGGACATCGTTTCCACCCCAAACTTCCAAAATTGCCGGTAAATAAAAAAGTTGGTTTTGTGGATCGTTGGTTTGCAGCATGATAAATCCGGGATAATACCCATTATTGTAGCCCGAAGCATCAAAGTTTACGCTGATGCCGAAACCTTCGCCGGGATTTAAGCTACCTTCGCCGGGGGAAATACTCAGGAAATTGAATCCTTCCACATAAACCCGCACATCATCAATAAACCAGCCCGGAAAATCGTTGGCAACATCATCGCCGGTATCAAAGAAAAACCTAATTCTGATGTCATTTCCATAATATTCAGAAATATTCAGAAGCGTGGTAACCCATCCTCCGGAAGAACCAGGGATACCTTCACGAATCCTGATCCATTGATTTCCTCCATCAAGGCTTAAGTCAACAAATCCCTGATCATACATTCCTTCGATATCGTAAAACTCATTAAATTCGAGCATTATCACTGATTCCACATTTGGAAGTTTAATTTCGGGAGAGATGATGCCTTCCCTTATCGCATAACCGTTATAGAAAGTTCCGGTAAGTTCATTGCCGCACCACCAGCTTGTTTCGGGGCTGTAAGAATTAGATTTTATCTGATGCCACTGACTTTTTCCTATACCCTGGTTTTCGATTGTCCAGTTCTCGGTACCATTTTCCATATCATCATTAAAGATGTTTATTTGTGGAGTATAAACCACTTTTGGGCTTTTACTTTGATCGTAATTAACCACCAGATTTTTGTGCCCGATAATGTCGGACAGGCAATATGCTGGTTCTTTTGTTCTTATTACCTCCTCAGGATGCTGTGGTTGGGCAGATTGAACATTTGGAACCGGCTTTTTTTCACTACCAGCCTTCTCATCTTTAACCTGGGCCTGTGGAATGGTGAAATCGAGCACAGAACCACCCCAGTTATTGATATACAGGTTTTGGGTTTCGGTTTGCCCGGAAGCCAGATAGGCATACAAGTATTCGAGGTTTTCGATAACCAGGCTTGGGGCCCACATACGATTGGCTGATATTTGTAAAGTTACGAGAGGGTTGGTTATTGCTGAATTTTCGATGTACAGTTTTGCATTAAAAATACCCGTTTCCGAACCGTTCAATGTAACCGTAACAATAAGGCTTTGGCCGGGTTCCAGTGTAAAGTTGGTATTATCAACATTTATGTCGGGAGATTCGCACCAGATGTTAAAAATATCGAGGTTTTCAAATCCCTGGTTTTTCAGGGTTAATTTAATTGATTCAGGATTATCCAGATAATAATCGCCAAAGGCCAGTGTTGATGGGGTGACCAGGAGGTCAGCACCTGAATTTACATGTAGGTTTACAGGAACTACCATTTCCATTTTGGTTACATCATAAACGAAATGAATATTGGTTTGATAATCACCGCCGCTTAGTCCGGCAGCATCTAAAACCACCTGAAATTGCTGTGTTTCTCCATTTGCGATAACTCCGGAAAGCGATGTTGAGAACAATTCTTCATTAATTCCATAATTTTTCTCATACCACACCAGGCCGTTAAGGTCATCCGGAGGTGTAAGCACCTGACCTGCCTGGCCGTAGAAATACCACATTGCCTGAGGCTGGTAGGGGTACATGTCGCCTCTTTTGATAATTTCGACATCATCAACAATGAGCTGGCAATCGAAGCTACCACCTGCGCCACCGCCGTAAACTCCATTATAAACTTCAACAGCAATACGGTTTCTGCCCTGCTGCAACATACCGCTGATATCGTTCTCATGGTTCCAGTAATCTATTCCATGCACTTCATCATGATAATCCAAAGCCAGAGTTCCGTTCAGCCAAACCCGGCAACCATCATCAAAACCAAGATACAGGGTTGCATTAGTAAACTGATTGATGGTAAAATCTTTAATAAACTGGGCATTATCGGGTGGGGTAATCAGAATATCTCCTCTTTCGAAAAATGGGGTCGAATCAAAATTCCAGTTTAAGTCGGTTAAGTGATAGGATGTTTGTGAACCAGTGAGCCCATAATTTGATTCATACCAGTTGCTTTGACCTGCATCGAGAGGTGGTGTGAGGATTTGACCACCAACACCGTAAACATACCACATTGCTTCGGGTGCGCCATAATTTTGGTCACCCCTTTTAATTAAAGGTACATCATCAACAAGAAGTTCACAATCGAAGCCACCAGTTCCGAAACCACTATAAATACCGTTATAAACCTCAACTGCGAGACGGTTTGCGCCTGGTTGTAACAGCCCGGAAATATCTTCCTGATGAGCCCAATATCCCAACCCATGATTTTCATCATGAAAATCGAAAATCATTGTGCCATTCAGCCAGACCTGGCAGCCATCGTCGAAACCAAGATTAAGCAAAGCCGAAGAATACTCGCCAACTTCAAAATCCTTGATAAACTGGGCGTTGTCGGGTGAGGTAGAGAGCACATCAGCACCGGTAAAAGGTGCCGATTTATAACTCCAACCCAGTTCCTCAAACGTGGCCCCCGAAAATTGCCTCAATCCGACCCAGTCATAATGGCCATAGCCAGCCTCCCACCATTGGCGTTGGTTTACGTCGTTGGGTGGAACCAACCGGGCACCCGACTGCCCGTAGTAATACCACATTGCCTCGGGTTCTTCATAATAGTTAAAACCATTTTTAATCACATCAACGCCATCAACGGTTAACTGACAATCGAAAGCACCATCACAACAACCACGAAATATGCCATTGAAAACCACAGCACTGATGCGGTTGATGCCAGGCGACAGGTACGGTGAAATATCTAACTCGTAATTCCAGTATTCCATTCCATGATCGCCATGCACTTCGTCGAGAACAAGGGTGCCATTAACCCAAAACCGGCCACCATCATCGCAGCCAATATACAACGTTGCATTGCTGATTTGATCCAACGTAAATTGTTTGATAAACATGGCCTGATCGGCATCGCCACCTAAAATGCCATCATCAGTGCCGAACGGGGTTGAGCCATAATTCCATCCGAGCTGACTCAGCGATGGATCAATCGAAACATCCATTTTGTAAGATATATTCTGGCCATAAATGTTGGTAACCGAAAGTGTTTTTGTTACGGATTGTCCGGAGTACAACGTTTCGTCAAACGATTCGGGATCGAATATCAAATTGGCAGGTGGCATAAATCCATCTCCCATAAGGTGAACTGTAATTTCCGGAATTAACGGGTGGTTGCTGATGATGGTAACCCAATCTTCGTAAACGCCTTCATTTGTCGGTACAAAAGTCACTTCAAGGTAATATTGGCCACCTTCAGGATCAACCGTGCAAGTTGATGGTGTAACAAAAAAAATTCCGATATTGGTGTAAATATCCGTGAGTTCCAAATAGTCGGGACCTAAATTGGTTATCGTTATATTCCGGGTTAGCGAAGTACCTATCTCAACATAGCCAAAGTAAATATCCAGCGGCGAAACCAGGTAATCGCAAACACCCGGGCCATTATATTTGTAGATCAACGGTTTCTGTATGTTTTCATCATACCCGCCAGCCCAGCCTGTTTGATTATCCAACCAGTCCATACTAAAATATTTGGTTCCTGGTTCTTCAATCCAGGCCCAGTCTTCGCCGCCATTGTAACTTGTCGAAACTCCATTATTCAGGTAAGCACCACTCGAAACCAATGTGTTGGCCGAGCCAGGAATATAATGGAGATCCCAGTTTAAAAGTGGCCCAGAAAGTTCCAACAGATTCCAGGTTTCGCCGCCATCAGTCGTCCCGGCAATTTGTGTAGTTTCCCAATCCCCCACATCCTGCAGCCATCCGTTGTTGTTATCTTTAAAGGCAATCCGCGTAAACGAACTGAAAGGAGATGAATAAACCGCCCAGTTGATACCATAATCCTGCGACTTGTAAACCCTTCCTTTGGTAGTCGAAAACCAGATTGTGGAGCCAACGGCTTCGTAATTTCCAACTATGGCCGCCTCGCCTGGTAACGGATCGGGGATGTTGGCCTGAGGTACTTTTTGCCAGGTTGTTCCCAGGTCGTTCGTAGTGTAAATGTCGAAATACCCATCTACAGGGTCGCCAATGGATATTCCCCAGGTTGTGCTCCAGAAATAAACAATATCAGGCCATGCGGTGGGGGTTTCAAACGCACCGCTTTGTCTCTGCCATGTTTCGCCGCCATCAAAAGTTGCATAAATTCCTGCCTGACCTGTGCTTAACGGGTCGCTTTTATAAACAGGAACAAAGGCATAAGGAAATTCATCAAAAGCAAAAACCATTGCTGGTGTGAGGTATTCATCAGTTGTGATATAACCAGTTACCCAGCTTTCGCCGCTATTCTGGCTTACCGAAAACATCGGGCCATAACCATTGCCACTTTGATCTTTGGTAACCGCCCACACCAGGTTTTGGTTAACTGCATGAATGTAATTGATTTCGTAATGCTCCCCAAAATCAGGATATTGGGCTGTCCATTGTGCATGTAAGCTCAATGGTAAAGCAAAGAGCGCAATTAAAATTAATTTTTGGATTTTCATAATTCATTTATTTTTTGGTGAATATTATCGTATCAAAAAACTATTTCTTTTGTCAGGTAAAATTACTGAAAGAAAATTTCCATTAACAAATATTCAACAAAATTTAATATGAATAAAAAACTTCCAAAGCCTCACCCGTGGCATACATATCATGGATTACGGCAATATCCATTTTTATTTGAAGGG
>CAIYZW010000365.1 GCA_903930725.1 uncultured Bacteroidota bacterium | reverse complement strand
GGTGCTTCCGCCACCGGTAATAACTGCAACTACCGGGCCGGCCAAAGCCGAGTTTCCATCGGTGTAAACGGCGCAAACCTGGTAACTGTATGTTCCGGCAGCAAGATCCATATCGTCGTAAGTAAGGGCTGAGATTTGTGAAGCAATCACAGCTCCATCGCGGTAAACGTTGTAGCCAAGCAGCGCATCTGTTGCCGGTGCTGTCCATGTCAGGTTAACGTCGTTATCGCTAACCGAAGCTGCCAGATTTTGTGGCGGGTTGAGGGTGGCGGCGCCTTCGATGATAACAACATAATCCTCAATTTCGCCATAAGAAGCGCTGCCGCAAGGTGTTGGAGCAGTGCTGTAAGTCATACGAATTCTCATCCGATACTGGCCTGCCTGCTGATTTGCTGGAGCTGTAATGTTACCGGTAAATGATGCACCTGTTCCACCAACATTGGTCAATTGGTATGTTTCGCCAGCATCGCTAAAATCTTTGTTAAGGTTCCAATCCACCCAAACATAAGTAATATCGCTGGCCCATGGTGTTCCATTAGTGATGGTGATTGGAGCAGCAACACCTGGTTCAAGTATCGTTGTAATATTCGTGTAATTGGCAACGCCACCCTGCCATCCACTGGTGTTGCTGATGGTTCCGATAACTACTTTAGAGATGTATTCGTCTTCGGTAGTTGTTGATGCGTCACAATAATCGGCAAACGAAATGCTCATCACATCCTGTTGGGCGATACCCATATCGGCAGTTAAACTAATGGCAAGTTCCGAAACATGTCCCGGAGGGGTATTGGCAGCGGCAGAAACCACATAATTTGCGCTGGCAGTTGTTGCGGGCAACATATTGCCAAACGACTGAGGAGCGGTAGTTGTAATAGTAATGTATTGATCGGTGGTGGTAAGCTGACCCATCACTGCATAAGCACTAGCTGAGCCTGAATTTTCGACAAAAAGCGACATTGTAGCAGTTTCGCCCGGATCGAGGAAACCATTATTATTTCCATTTGGATCGCTGATGGTATATTGCAGAAATTCGAGAGCAGGCGCGTGACCTGTTATCGAAAGGTAACTAATCCAGGTATCGGTGCCATTTGAAGATGATAACTCGAGACTTACAACATGGTTATCAGGAATATTCTGTGCAACAGTTAATGCAAAAGCATTATTAACCGTGGCTGTAGCATTAGGCTGGATATTTCCGAAGTTTTCAGAATTGTCGGTAATTGTTACAAATTCATCTGTTGTGGTAGCAGTTACATTTACATTGTTGGCAACCATAACGCCTACATTTTTCATGGTTACATTCAGCATAATGTTTTCGCCATAATCCATCATGCCATTGTTATTTCCGGCTGCATCGTTTACGGTGTATTCGATCCCGACAACGTAAGGTCCTGATGGAGGAATAACGTCAACTGTAGCTTCGTAACGGTAGTAATTTTGTTTTGTAACAGTAACCAGCATTTGGTTTGGTGGAAGCTGTGGCTCGATAACAACACTGGTGGCGCCGCCATTGCTCATTGCGGTACCAATAATTTGCCCATTAACTGTAAGGGCAATAAATGCGCCGGCATCAGCAACCACAGTAAACGTTGATTCACCACTGTAAAGGATGGGGTTGTGGTTGATGGCCATATTTTGTGGTACTTCGCTGTAAACCTGTGTAAAGGCATCGCCATGATGGTGGAAAAGGTTGTAGGTAACTTCTTTGTCACCAGTATTATAAGGCCAGGCTGATTGCTGGAGGAAATATTTTCCGGCTGCGTTTCCAAATGCTGGAAGCAATCCTCTGGTCTGAACAGGCATTCCATAATCCGGCATGAATTCGGGATACATATTATCGAATAATCCCCAAACATAAGCATCGTTAACAAACGAATACGAAACTTCGGAGGCAGCGATAAGGCCAAGTGCACCGGAGTTTTGTCCGTTGTAAGTGTAACGGTGGAATTTTTCGGCAAAAACTTCACTGCTGTAATTGTATTTTCCAGTAAGGCAGTTAATGGAGAGAACGAAACAAAGGTCTGTATTGGTAAGCGCACTGATGCTGGTTGATGTATAGGCCGGTTCTCCCCAGCCTTGTTCGAATCCATGATCCCTGTGCTGAAGCATGAAAGCACCTGCATTGAGGGCTGCATTTACCTGAGCCGGAGTACCACCCGACCATCCGCCTAAATCAGCCGGACTTTGTGGAATATAGCCACGTCCATTAGGTCCAAAATAGTTAACTACAGTATTGGTATTTGTGGCTGTTGACCAAATAGTACCTGGTGTTCCCTGATAAACCGCATTTACACGGACAGGTTCTTTGCCCTGATCTCTCCAGAATCCACCGACAACTTCCGAGCAAATCTGGAACCAACGTTCGGTCTGCCAGCCAAGCGCTGTAATTGGTTTATGATAAAAATTGGGATTTGTTGGTGGTGAAGTTTCATAATTGATGGCTTTTGAGACCATGGTTTGAAGATGAGTTGCATTTTGTGCAGTCATCCTGGCAAAAATGATATCGGGCATATCGTTGCCGTTTACATCAGCAAAGATATTATCCGAAACGCAATAGCTGTCCCAGATAGGGGAGGTGATTGTTGTGTTGGCATCTGTTCCATAATCAGCCATCAAGAGCACGGCGACCGGTGGGATGTCCCAGCTATTGTAAGCATTGTTAAAGTAATTTTCGAGAATGGTTGGTGTATTTCCGCCTATTTCGGCAAGTGTAACAATGCCGGTATAAATTCCCTGTTTGGTGCGGAAGGCTTTAATTTGCTCAGCATAAGGTGTCCAGATAGGACTGTTTGGAACCACGATCAGGTATTCATAACCTGTTAAATCGCGGGTACCGGCAGCGGCATAGCGCGAATTATAGTCAATCTGGGGAAGCGATTCATAATTGAGAACAGCATCCATCACAATCGGGTCGAACCAGCGGCTGCGAAGGCGGTCTTCGCCAAATTGCCCTGTGCCACCTTCAAAAGTAACTTCAACTTCTATATCGCGGTAAACAATTAATTGTTTAGTCATCGGATTGTATTGGAATGGCGTAATCCCAACCATTACAACATCAACTCCCCTGATAGAAGTAGGTTCCGACAATTTGAAAGGTTGTGCCGGATAAAGTGCATCGGTGGTGTAAATTTTATGGTCTGTCGGGTATTTAAGTGGTCCTTTGTCGGTGTCGAGCGGGATTTCAAAAGCCGGCGCAATATTGATTCCCGAAAGGGTTTCGGTGCGGTAGCTTTTAACATTTAATATTGCTTTAGCCCCACGTGGAACTGCAATATAGCGGCTTACCCCTGGTAAGTCAGGACATCCGGCATTGTTCGGAAGAAAAACTCCCGGCAACTGGATGTTTTGCATCGTTACACCGTCAATGTCATTTTCGACAATGGTGAAGTTTTCGATGGAATAATTGAGTTTTACTCCGGCAGTTGACTGGCTTTGCAACGAAATGCCTGGCTTTCCCCAGATATCATCGTATTGGTAAGTCTGTGCCTGGAGGTTAGTCAGTAAGAACAGCAGCGCTGCAAGCATGACGAGCTTTCCTGGTTTCGAAAAAATTAAAGATAAATTCATTTGAAATTTGTTTAGTTAATAAAAAATAAATTAGTTATCTGATTTATAATAACTTAATGTTTACTAAGTTAAATTTTCGATGCTTTTGAAGGTGTAAAAATATAAATTTATTTAACATTAAAGAGAATATGCAAATTTTCGGGTATCGAAACTATTAGCTTTTAAATACATGGGCTATTGATTGTTGCAATTTTAAAGGGATTTAGCATTATCAAAAATGGCTATAAATAGTAAAGCTTAAGATTTCCTTTAAAATTTGCCTATCAAAATTGATTTTTTATACTTTTGTAAAACCATTTGTAAAACCATTATAATCTGAGTACGATGAAAAAAGTAAAAAATCTTTTAATTAACCGGTTCACCATTATTTTATTTGTTTTTGTAGTCTGGATGGCCTTTTTCGATGAGAATAGCATGCTGCGGCAATACAATCTTTCGCAGGAACTTAACGAGGTTAAAAAAGTTGAGCAGTATTACAAAACCGAGATTAAAAACGACAGCCTTGAGGTATTGCTCCAGCAAACTGATTTAAAAGCCGTTGAGAAACTTGGTCGCGAGCGCTACAACATGAAAAAAGATGACGAAACCATTTTTTTGATTGTTCGGGATGACGAAAAGAAAGAGCCGGAAGTAAAAAAATAGGCTGTTAAACAAAGAGTCACTAATCCGGCACATTACAGGAAAACCGGTGGCTTTTTTGTAGTCCACAGGTTAAATACCCCTATTTCATTACATTAAACAACAATAGCAAATCTTTATTAGCCATAATTTCGGCTTTTAAGGGTTCCAAGGCGATAATCCTTTCCCCCAGTTTTAATCCCCTGAATAGTTTTGGGTTTATCTTGTCGGTAAGTGCTGGTGAAATAATCAGGCTTAACTGGTCAATCAGGTTTCCATCCAATAAAATTGCACTCAAAGTGCCACCATTATCAGTAATCATGGTTTCAAAAGGATGAATTTTCTGAAGTTCATCAAAAGCTTTTTTAAAATCTACTTTGATATCTCCGGCCAAAATATATTCGTAATTCCTGTCATTCAGGTAGTTGATGTAAGAATTTTGTGTTTTTGCCGACACTAAAACAATTACCTCTTTGCAATGTTCATATTGGCGAAACACATGAAGCAATCCTTCCAGTTTTCCTTCGGTATCGGGAATTATCCAAAATGGTCTTTTGTCATTTTGAATTGGTTTTGGCTTCAAAAAATCTTCCGGGGTTTCTTCCGGAACTTCCTCCGAAAACATATAAATTCCTGATTTTGCTGTATTTGAACCAACAAGAAACATTTCGGCACTGTAACTGCCCAAAATCCCGTAATATGAGGCCATGTCGATCTGAAATCCCGAAATTGCCCCATCTAAACTTACCTGGTTGTGCATGATTATTTTTGCCATAAATTTTAGATTTTGATTCACAAAAGTAAAGAATTGTCCTAAAATATTTCTTCAAAACACTTGAAGTATCAAAAAGAAAAATACTTTTGCAAAAAATAATACATCAAGGTAGTATTTATGTTTTTAAGTAAAACAACAACATACGCAATCAGAATTCTGATTTTTATGGCCACCGACGAGCAGCCTTTGTTCAGTGCGCAATACCTTTTCGAAAAACTTAATATTTCGAACCGCTATCTTCGTCGCCTGCTTACCGACCTTACGAAACATGGATTTATTACCAGTTTACGTGGACGAAACGGGGGATTTGTATTTGCCCGGAAAATGGATTCTATTTTCCTTTCCGAAATCATCGAAGCGGTTGAAGGTTTCAACCTCCTCGAAACGTGTATTATGGGTCGAACCGATTGCAAACTCTCGCCGGTTTGCGCCATGCATGGTTCATGGCTTGAAATCAGAGATAACATGAAAAAGACTTTTTCGCTAACCAGTTTACAGGATATCAAAAACTCGAGTACAACATAATTTTTTTGTCATAATATAATACAACAATGTATTATATTAGACATCAGTTTTTAAATTAATAATTCAAAATTTATCAATTAAAATGGAGGTTTTATGACTGAATCAACAGATGTTCTGCATGGATTGATTTTGGTTTACACCCTTTACTGCCTGGCGATAATATCGCTCATAGCGTGGTTTGGGTACAAAATCATCAAAAAAGGCGAAGGCGCCATTATTAGGCCTGGTTTATTCTATACCTGGGTTGGATTTCTGATTGTCCTCGGAGTTTCAATTCACATTTTTACGTACAATACAATTCCCTGGGCGCCAATAGACCTGAACCGAAATGAAATTAAGGCTGATACCGTTTTTAATATTTCGGTTGCCGACCACAAATTCGTTCTGCCGGATGAAAAACTTATCGTAAAAGTGAATCAAAAAGTGCTTTTTAATGTAACATCCGGAGACCTCACCTACGGCTTTGGCTTGTTCCGCGCCGACAACAGCATGGTTTTCCAGATGCAGGTTGTTCCGGGGCATGTTAATGACATTCTCTGGCAATTCCCCAAGCC
>CAIYZW010000364.1 GCA_903930725.1 uncultured Bacteroidota bacterium | reverse complement strand
GATTTGGATTTATTTGATAAAAAGAAACCACGTCAGTTTTGCCCACATCCACTTTACGACCATTTTGGCGATTTAACTACTAAAAAATCAGCTATCACAAAACTCGGACTCGACCCGGCTTTTGGTTATTTGTTGTTTTTCGGATTTATCCGCGATTACAAAGGCCTCGATTTATTGCTCGAAGCCATGGCCGACGAAAATCTGAAAAATCTGAAAATTAAACTTTTGGTTGCCGGTGAATTTTACACCGATTCAAAGCCTTATTTTGACCTTATCGAAAAATACAAATTGAACGACCAGGTCATCATGTCCAACGATTTTATCCCTGACAGCAAGGTTGCCGACTATTTTAATGCCGCTGATATTGTGGTTCAGCCATACAAAGATGCCACGCAAAGCGGCGTTACACAAATTGCGTATCATTTCGAAAAACCCATGATTACAACCAATGTTGGCGGCCTGGCTGAGATTGTCCCGGATGGAAAAGTTGGTTTTGTAATCAATCCTGACCCTGCCGAAATTGCTGCTTCCATCCGGAGATTTTACGATGGAAACCATGAGACCGAATTTATATACAATATCAAAACCGAAAAATTAAAATACTCCTGGGAAAGGATGATTGAAACGATTGAAAAATTAATTGCAAACTGATGATTTACCGAAGCAAAGCACCTTTACGAATAGGCCTGGCAGGCGGCGGCACCGATGTAGCGCCTTATTCCGACATTTATGGAGGAGCCATCCTCAACGCCACAATCAGCATGTACGCCTACGCCAACATCGAACCACGCAACGATGGCAAAATCGTCCTCAATTCGATTGATAAAGGCGATGAAATTGTTTTGGAAAGCGCACTAAACCTGCCTATTGACGGGAAATTAGACCTTTTAAAAGGAATTTATAACCGGGTGGCAAAAGATTTTACCCACAAACCACTTTCGTTTACTTTGTCAACTTACGTTGATGCGCCTCCTGGCTCCGGGCTTGGAACTTCGTCAACGTTGGTTGTTACAATTTTGGGGGCTTTTGCAGAATGGCTCAGGCTCCCTTTGGGTGAATACGACCTTGCGCATCTGGCTTATGAAATCGAACGTAACGATTTAAAAATGGCTGGTGGCAAGCAGGACCAGTATGCAGCTACTTTTGGAGGCGTTAATTTTATGGAGTTTTTTGATGATGATAAAGTCATTGTTAACCCTCTCAGAATCAGGAGTAAATACCTAAATGAAATGGCACACAACATTGTGCTTTATTACACCGAAACCAGCCGTCTTTCATCAAAAATCATCGAAGCACAAAGCAGGAATGTAATTTCAAAAAATCAAAAATCCATCGAAGCCATGCACCAGCTTAAAAAGCAGGCTATTCTGATGAAAGAAGCCATCCTGAAAGGCGAATTGGAGAAGATTGGTGAAATACTCGATTTTGGATGGGAATTTAAAAAGCAGATGGCTGACGGAATAACAAATCCGATGATTGACGAAATTTATGAAGCAGCCAAAGCCAACGGTGCTTCCGGCGGTAAAATTTCAGGTGCCGGTGGAGGAGGTTTTATCTTTTTTTATTGTCCTCAAAATACACGCTCAAAGGTAGTTAAAGCCCTCGAAGCCTTTGGCGGACAGGTAAAACGCTACGAATTTACTACTCATGGATTGACAACGTGGGCTTTCTGAAATCGGGTTTCTTAAAAAAATTATCTTTGCAGGCTTAAAATTTGAAGATTCATTTTTATGATCGAAAATTCCATTAAAAATTCTATTGATACCAAGCAAAAGATCCTGAATAATAAGGGTTTATTACAAAAAGTTCAGGAAGTTGCTGATAAGATAATTGATTGTTACAAGCAGGACGGCAAAGTTTTATTTTGCGGAAATGGTGGCAGTGCAGCCGATGCACAGCATCTTTCGGCCGAACTGTCGGGCAGGTATTATTTCGACAGGTCTCCTTTATACGCCGAAGCGCTGCACACAAACACTTCCTATCTTACGGCTGTGGCCAACGATTATTCTTTTAATGAAGTTTATGCGCGCCTCATAAATGCAAATGGCCGTAAAAGCGATGTTTTGGTGGCTTTGTCCACTTCGGGGAACTCCAAAAATATTATTAAAGCCATCGAAGAAGCCAATAAAATTGGGATGATCACTGTTGGCTTTACCGGCGAAAGCGGTGGAGAAATGAAAAATATCTGCAAATTTCTGCTTAATGTTCCAAGCTTAGATACGCCAAGAATCCAGGAATCCCACATTTTGCTCGGTCATATTATTTGCGAAATCGTCGAATCAACCATTTTCCCGAAATGATAAAAGAAGCCATCATATTAGCCGGTGGCTTTGGAACCCGTCTTCAGGAGGTTTTACCTGACCTTCCAAAGGCTTTAGCACCAATCAATGGCCGTCCTTTTTTAGATTACCAGTTCGATTATCTCGATGTATTTGGCATCAACCGCATCATTCTTTCGGTGGGTTACATGCACGAAAAAATCATCGAACATTATGGAAATCAGTACAAAGACATAAAACTTGAATATGCCATCGAAAAAGAACCCCTGGGAACTGGTGGCGGCTTACTTCTGGCGATGCAAAAGGTTCAGGGAAATTCGGTTATCGCCTTAAATGGTGATACTTTTTTCATGATTGACTTTAAGAAATTTGTTGACATTCATCGTGCAAAAGAATCAAAACTGAGCATGATCCTGCGTGAAGTTATTAATGTGGGCCGCTATGGCAGCGTTGAGCGGGATGAGAACAAAGTGATTACCGGCTTTTTTGAAAAATCAAAAAAGAAGGGCACCGGCTACATCAACGGTGGCATTTATCTTATCAATAAAGCTTTTTTCCTAAGTCACAACCTGCCTGAAAAGTTTTCACTCGAAAAGGACTTCTTTGAGAAAATCTATAAAAATCACAAGATTCTTGGAATTTTATGCAGGCAATATTTTATAGATATCGGAATTCCAGCGGATTACGAAAGGGCGCAGCATGACTTTACACAGTTTGAATATTTCTAAGGAATGGACTTTGTTTCTCGATCGCGACGGCGTTATAAATCGCCGCCTGGTTGACGATTACGTTAAAACCTGGAAAGACTTCAAATTTCTTGATGGCGTCTTGGAGGCTATGAAGATTTTTAATGAGAGCTTTGGGAAAATTGTTGTTGTCACCAATCAGCAAGGCGTTGGAAAAGGTTTGATGAAAGTGGAAACCCTCGAAGAAATTCACACAAAAATGACCTCAGAAGTTAAAAATGCTGGTGGCCGGATTGATAAAATTTACTTTTGCCCGGATTTAAAGGCTTCCGGGAGTTTTAACCGCAAACCTCAGGTGGGGATGGGTTTGAAGGCAAAAAAGGATTTCGCTCAGATAAATTTTAAAAAATCAATTATGGCCGGCGATTCGTTGAGCGATATGAAATTTGGGCTACATTTAAAAATGAAAACGGTTTGGATTTCATCGGATAACTCGGTTCCACGCAAATATCCGCATTTGGTTGATTTTAGTTTTGATGATCTGTTTTCGTTTTCTCAAAATTTATAACACCAAAAACTGGGTAACATCAAGATTTCCATATTTTTACAGTTAAAATTCATGTTCTAAATACTTCAAATGACTCCATTTTTAATTCTTCTGGTTTTTGCGGCTTACACAGCATTGATGTTTGTAATTACCTGGTTAACATCGCGTAAAGCTACAAATGAAGGATTTTATATCGGGAACAAAACTTCACCCTGGTACGTGGTGGCTTATGGAATGATCGGCGCTTCACTTTCGGGAGTCACGTTTATGTCGGTTCCCGGGTGGGTTGGGGCCACCCAGTTCAGCTATTTGATGGTCGTTTTGGGTTATCTTGTCGGATATTTTATCATTGCAACCGTTCTTTTACCACTTTATTACAGGTTGAACCTGACTTCGATATATTCATACCTCGAAGAACGCTTTGGATTTTGGAGTTACAAAACCGGTTCATTTTTCTTCCTTTTATCGAGAATTATCGGGGCTTCATTTCGTATGTTTCTGGTTGTTAATGTTTTGCAGCTATTTATTTTCGATGCCTGGAATGTACCATTCAGCGTAACTGTGGCCATTTTTATCATTCTCATCCTCCTTTATACTTTTAAAGGTGGCATAAAAACCATCATTTGGACCGACACCCTCCAAACGACGTTTATGCTGGCAGCCGTAATCATTTCGGTCGTACTGATTTCCAATCAATTAGATTTTAGTTTTAGCGAACTTATCCGCAAGGTTTCCGAAAGCGATTATTCGAATGTGTTGATTTGGGATTGGCAGGATAAACGATTCTTTCTCAAACAGTTCCTTAGCGGTGCATTTATCGCCATTGTTATGACTGGCCTCGACCAGGAAATGATGCAAAAAAACCTGAGTTGCAAAACGTTGAAAGATGCACAAAAAAATATGTTCACTTTTAGCATAACGCTGGTTTTTGTGAATTTTCTTTTTTTGGTGCTTGGTGCGGTTTTATACATCTATGCAACATCCAAAGGCATCGCTATTCCGGGACGTTCCGATGATCTTTTTCCTATTCTCGCCCTAAAATATCTTGGTCCTTTGGCTGGTTTGGTTTTTATGATCGGGCTTATTTCGGCAGCCTACCCAAGCGCCGATGGAGCTTTGACTTCGTTAACAACAGCCTTCAGCATTGATTTCCTGGGTCTTAAAAAGAAAAATCATCTCGATGAAAAGCAAAAAACAAGGATACGGCAACTTGTCCATATCAGTTTTGCAATTTTACTTCTTGCTGTGATTATTATTTACAGAGCCATTAACGATCAGGCAGTTATAGATAAACTTTTTACAATTGCAGGTTATACTTATGGGCCGCTACTCGGGCTTTACGCTTTTGGATTGTTTACCAAATTGCGTGTAAAAGACCGCTGGGTGCCATTGATTGCGGTCTTGTCGCCATTAATTTGCTACTACATCAGCGACCACTCGGCAGCCTGGTTTAATGGCTACAAATTTGGCTTCGAGCTGCTTGTTTTAAATGGTGCCCTCACTTTTGCAGGTCTGTTTGCTTTAAGAAAAAATAGTATTTAAATTATTCAAAACATTGAAATTGAATGTTTTAAAAATATTTTTAATTTATTTTTATCACTATTTTAAGGATTATTAATATTTTAAGAAAACGCTTTGATGTGATAATCTCTAATTTCGTAAATAATTTACTGACTATTCATTATTAAAACACACAAAATATGTTGAGAAAAAAAGCACTCGAAATTGTTTCAACACGTGCTCCGTTTAAGGCAGATATCCCAAAAGGGAAAATCTCTGAAT
>CAIYZW010000363.1 GCA_903930725.1 uncultured Bacteroidota bacterium | reverse complement strand
GTTATTGTCCATCGTCCCTTCTACCAAAGGGTCAAAGATAGAAAAAGAAGTTAGAGATTAAAAAATTACTCCGAAAAAATTTGTAGGATTTTTATTCCCGAACATCTGTTTAATTGACGTTTTTAACTCTTCGCTAAGTTGCTAGTTCATCATTGATTACCAAATAAATTTATCTAAACTATTTTCATTTTTTATATTTGCTGGTATTTTAGAAACCTTCGGAGGCACCAGAATAAAAAGGGTTTTACAACAAATGCCTCAGCGGTAGTAAAAGCCATTCAAAAAGTTTCTGAATCTTTGGGCGGCGTTTCCAGGCTTCATAGTCGAAGGGTTCGCACAACGAAATGGTTTCTTTAATGTGGTTTTGTATTAGCTTAATAACTTTTTGGTTGGTTCCGATCAATGCAATTTCGTGCATGTATCTAAAACTCCGGTAATCGAAATTGGGCGATCCAAGCGCAAATATTTTATCGTCAATCAGGAGGATTTTGGCGTGAAGGTTATGCGGTGTGTAAACCAAAATCTCGACATTATTGGTGAGCAGCATTTCGATGTAGCGCCCGTGCAGCAGATTAACCATCCTTACGTCGGATTGCAGCGGGATAATCACTTTTACCGAAACCCCACGGTTTGCAGCATCCCTCAAAACTTTGCGGAGCATAAAACCAGGCAGAAAATATGGCGTTTCGATGACAATATTTTTTACCGAATTCCGTATCAGCCTTTCGTAGCGCGTTTTAATTTTTTGGCGGGTAACCGAAGGCATGTCGCGGATAATTTCGTAATCCTTGTTGCGAATAATATTGGTCAGATTTGAGCGGTAACGGATGTACCGGTTGTGCATCAAAAAATCCTGGTGAAATATTTTCTTAAAATCGAGCGCAATCGGCCCTTCCATCCGTAGCATGCTTTCGCGCCAGATCAGGTTGTATTCGGTGAGGTTTGAAGAGCCGATGTAGCTGATGTGATCGTCAACGATGAGGATTTTGCGGTGATTCCGGCGATGGCTGCGGGTAAAAAAATCAATGTTGATTTTTATCTTCTCAAAAAACCTGACTTCGCCGCCGTAATTTCGTAAGTCTTTAAAAAATTCGTCAGGGATTCCGCTGCCGCCCCACGAATCAATCAGAACCTTAACTTCGACACCTTCCTTTGCCTTGCGGGTAATGGCATCTCTGAATTTTATCCCGATGGTGTGCGTGCCGAATTTGTACGTTTCGATATAGATGTAGTTCCGGGCACGCTGGATGTCATCAAGCATCGCGTTGTAATACTTGATGGGGTCGTCAAAAAGCTGATAATCTGTTTTTTGAGAATTTACCATCTTAAATCATCAAATGAATCATGAAAAATCAAAAATAGGAATAAAATCAATTTTAAGACTATTGACTTATTGAAAAACGTCAATCAATAAAAAAAATTCCACCACCATCAAACAAAGGGCCTTTATAAAGCTCGATGATTTCAATACCGGAGTTCTCGATGAAACTTCTTACCGCTTTTCCCTCGGCGAAATACCTAAGATTGCCGTTAATAAAAAGTTTATTTCCCGAAATCCCGCAGGTTCCGCCAAAAAAACCATGATCGAAGGTTGGAAGTGCAATTCCGCGGGAATCAACAAACAAAGTCTCGATGCCCATTTTTGTAAGCTGCTGGTAAATTCCCTGGTCGGAGGTGATCATTTTTTCGTCGTTTAACGCGATAAGGTTGCATCGTGTGTAACCCTGTTTTACAGCGATTTTTATCTTTTGCCCGCCCTGCCGCAGGATGGAATCGTCGGTTTGGCTGGTTTGGTGAATGATAAAATTTTTGGTAACCACCGCGTTATAAAACGACGTTTCGGGATATTTACTACCAACCGGCTTGTCGCCTTTTGTAAATTCGATTTTATTTGTAGTAAACAGATTTTGGAAAAACTCCGGCAGATTTGGGGCAACAATCAGCCGGCCATCAACCTGGGTCATAAAAATATCAGGATGCCCCGAAATAGCCTCGTAGCAAGTATTTTCGGTCAAGAATTCGACAACATCGCCGTACTTTTTTAGCGACGCTTTTGCCTGTTCCGGCGCTTTTTTATCAATAAAAATTAACATGATATTCTCGGTTTTTTAATGATTCATCAATTTTAAAACTCACTTTTTTGAACTTTTCCAAAAGTACGTTTTTGTTGGAAGCCTGGTAGCCGATGGCGTAATTCAATTCATTAACTGCTACCGAAATGCTGATCTGACTTGTGTTTTCGGGTTTATGGATTTTCGAAAATATATCGCGCCAGAGTTCTGTTAAAACCAGTTCTTTAAACGAAACATGAAATGGCCCGGCAATCAGGTCTTCGCCATTGAGCAATCCCTCCGAGGGATGCAGCCCGGTTCGGATAATGTTTACCCCGGCGGCTTCAAAGATTTTATAAACTTCCGATGTAGTTTTTACCGCCTCCTGCAAAGATAATGGCATAAATTTCGCCGAATTATACAGTTTTTCGAGTGGGGTGCCTTTGATCACCACCAAAGGATAAATCCGGACATCTTTGGCCCCCAATTCCACAAACTTGGTGGCTGTAAAAAGCGAATAATCCAAAGTATCGCCTGGCAAGCCGATCATCATCTGCAAACCAAGCCTGAACCCATTTTTTACAATCATTCCGGCAGCGGTGATTGTATTGTCCGCCTTATGCCCACGCCCTGATTTTTTCAAAACTTCATCTTTCATGCTTTGAGCGCCAAGTTCGATGGTTTTTACATCATGCTTTTTCAGGAAGATTAAAATCTCTTCACCAATAAAATCAGGCCTTGTCGAGAGGCGGATGCCTGAAATTTTACCGGTTTCGATGTAAGGTTTGGCGGCATTTAAGTAAGCTTCCTGCTGATGGAGCGGCAAACCGGTAAATGTACCGCCAAAAAACCCAAGTTCGATGATGCTGTTTTCGATAGGAATGGTCGCCAGATGCTTGTCAATAATCCGGCTTACCTCTTCAAATGCCGGAATTTTTACATGGCTGGAAATCTTTTCCTGGTCGCAAAAGATGCACCTGAACGGGCAGGCCTGCATTGGGATAAAAACCGGTATGGTGAAATGTCGGAGCTTCATTTTGCCAAAAATAATTCAAAAGAAATTAACTCTATAAAATATTTTCCTACATTTGGGCTATGTCAATTTTTGATGATTTTATCTCGTTGTTTTTCCCGCATCTCTGTGTTGGCTGCGGCAACCAGCTCTTCAAAAACGAAGAAATCATTTGTACGTCGTGTTTGTACAAGCTTCCAAAAACCAATTTTCACATTCATCAAAACAACCCCGTGATGCAGATTTTCTGGGGAAGGATCAGGATTCATTCGGCGGCTTCATTTTTATATTTTGCCAAAAAAGGCAGGGTACAACACATCGTTCATGCTTTAAAATACAAGGGTCGCAGGGATGTTGGCCTTTTGATTGGCGAACTTTACGGAAAGGATTTAAAAAGTTCGGAATTATTCAACACTGTTGATGTGGTTATTCCCGTTCCGCTCCACTGGAAAAAACAGAAAAAACGCGGGTTTAACCAAAGTGAAATTTTTGGACAAGGATTAGCCCGTTCCATGCATGCAACCCTCGACACACAAAGCCTTTACAGGCGCGTTGACACCGAAACACAAACCAAAAAATCGCGCATCAAACGCTGGGAAAATGTAAAGGAGGTTTTTGCCGTAAAAGACGAAAAACAACTCGAAGGTAAACACATTTTATTGGTTGACGACGTCATCACCACTGGCGCTACCCTCGAAGCTTCTGCAACAAAACTACTGGCCATTCCAGGCGTAAAAGTTAGCCTGGCTTCCATAGCTTTTGCAAACCAATAATCGGTCTAAAACCCTGCTAAAACGCCAGATTACTTTCGGTCATAAAAACTATTGGCAGGAAAAATCGCTACCCCAATCCCAAACAATACAAAAGATCGATTTCCGACAACCTTGCTTTAGCTTGGGTTTAGCGCTTTTTGTGCTTTGGTGGCAAAAAAACTGGCTCATCCCAAATTACTCAAAAATAGATTTTGGGGAATTGAAAATAAAATTTACTTTTGTTCGTAAAATTACGAACAATAAGTATTAACAGATGTTCAAATCGTTTTTCAATTCATCAAAAGGGAAAATCATTATTCCGCTTTTATTGCTGCCATTTTGGTTTTTGATCTATCACAACCTGCAACCACTTACCGAATGGTTGGTTTTCAATGTTTTTGGGATGACTAAAGGAGAGCACCTGGCGGAAGCCATCTGGTTTTTTATCTTCGAATTTCCAAAAGTGATGCTCCTGCTCACGCTGATCATCTTTTTTGTGGGAATTATCCGCACTTATTTTACCGCCGAACGAACCCGAAAAGCGCTGGAAGGCAAAAAAACCTTTACCGGAAATGTCATGGCTGCCTCTTTGGGAATTGTCACACCTTTTTGCTCCTGCTCTGCTATTCCGCTGTTTTTGGGTTTTATCGAATCCGGTGTGCCGCTGGGCGTAACTTTCTCTTTCCTCATTGCCGCTCCCATGATAAATGAAGTTGCTGTTGTGCTTTTGTATGGCCTTTTTGGCTGGCAGGTAGCCTTAATTTATGTTGTAACAGGTTTGGCAATTGCCATTACCGCCGGCTGGATAATCGGTTTATTGAAACTCGAAAAATGGGTTGAGCCCTGGGTTTATCAGGTTCATTCGGGTAAAAATGATTTAGACGATGAGAAAATCCTGTTTGCAACGAGGATCCGACGTGGTTATGAAGCCGTGAAAGAAATCGTTGGCAAAGTATGGCTTTACGTGGCTTTGGGGATTGCTGTCGGGGCAGGCGCCCACGGC
>CAIYZW010000362.1 GCA_903930725.1 uncultured Bacteroidota bacterium | reverse complement strand
TCCTGAGCATAAATACATACAGGATGCCCGCTGATATTACCTGTTCCGGTAATTACACCATCGCCTGGCAGGTACTTTTTATCCATATCAAAATCCTTAGCTGCATGTTCAACAAATAAATCGTATTCATGGAAGGATTTTGGATCGAGAAGAGAGATAATTCGTTCGCGTGCGGTAAGTTTGCCTGTCGCTTTTTGCTTTTCGATAGCGTCAACTCCGCCTCCTGATAACGCATCGCGCATCCTGCGTTTCAGGTCAGTGGTTTTAGATTTTATTGACATAATGTAAAAATTTCTATACCTCTAATGTTTTAAAATTTGATGAAAAAAACCTTGCAAAAGTACTGTAAATATTTAAAACCAAATTTGAGGAGGGTTTGACATGTTGTCACTTAAATATCAATGCTTTACATCAGCATCAATACAAAAATAAAGATGATTTGGCCAAAACTCCCCCAAGGTTTGATCGCAAAAAATCAACAATTCTTAATCAACAAAAGTAAAAATATTGTTTTTAAAATCAACATTTGTAAGCCTTACAGCCAACAATCTTATGATATTTTATGTTAAAAACAGAATCAAGGTTATTACATCGCCATCACAATTTTGATTTTTTTAAAATTATTCAAACATTTACAAATTTCTATCTTTGCATTTTTGATAATCAAACTCAAATTTTTAATAATACAATTTATGAAGAAAGTTTTACTTTTATTATGCTTTGTAACCAGCTTATTCATTACAAGTTACAGCCAAACCCAGCGTTTGATATTAATCGAAGAAGCAACCAATGCCTCATGCGGACCATGTGCCGCTCAAAATCCGGCTTTTGATGTACTTCTCGATCAAAACCGCGATAAGCTTACAGCAATAAAATACCACTGGTATTTTCCTGGTTACGACCCCATGTACAATCACAATACTGTCGAAAACCTTGCAAGGGTCGCCTATTACGGGATAAATGGCGTTCCTACAGCCATGATTGACGGCGTAATCGAAAACAGGTCTGGTTTTAGTTATCCCGGATCGCCAGCAGGTTACAACCAAACAATCATTAACGAATATGCTGCAGTGCCTTCATCTTTCGAAATTGACATGTACCATCGCTTATCAGCAAATCAGGATTCGATTTATGTTACAATGCGGGTCAGGGCGGCTGAGGACCTTTCCGGCTCTTTTAAAGCACATATTGTGGTTGTCGAAAAACACATAAATTTTGCGACACCACCAGGTACTAACGGCGAAAAGAATTTTTCGGATGTTATGAAAAAAATGCTGCCAGATAATCAGGGAACAAATCTGCCGGTTTCATGGAAAAGTGGAGATTATACTTTCATTGCCCAATCCTGGAAACTACAGAATATCTATAACATTTCAGAGCTTGGTGTTGTTGGTTTTATTCAAAATACCATCAATAAAAGCGTAAAACAGGCAGCCAACAGCAGCCCCGAAATGTTTGCTCCATATTTTAACACCGATGCTGCACTGACTAAAATTTGGAACCTTAGCGAGACAAATTGCATGGGCAAAATCACTCCAAAGGTTGTTTTATCAAATTTTGGGGCAAATCCACTTACCTCGGTTGATATTTTGTATCAGGCAAATGAAGAGAATCCGCAAACGTACAACTGGACCGGCAATCTGGATTTCCTTGAATCCCAGGAAATCGAATTACCAGAAATTAATTTTACGGTTATTCCATCGAATAAAGCAGTTGTTTACCTGGTAAATCCAAACGGTACCGTGGACGAGTTTAAGCAAAACGACACCATCACGAAGTCGTTTAATGCAGCAGTGGTTACTCCTAATGAAGTAAAACTCATGCTTAAATTAGACACAAATCCACAGGATATTACGTGGGATATTGTTAATTCCGAAGGCAACATTCTTTTTTCAGGGGGTCCTTACACCCAGTCCGGTGCCCTGATCCAGGAAACATTTCAGTTTGATGAATCAGATTGCCATGTTTTTTCGATTCATGATGCAGGCGGAAATGGGCTGGCTGTTCCTGGCTTTTTTGCACTCTTTTATGGTGGGAATAACCAGATAATCTCAGGTTCAAATTTTGGAAGCCTTGCACGCGCTCAGTTCAACGTTGACGCAACCGTTGGTTTTACTGAAATTTCAAAACAAGTTGAACTTTCGGTTTACCCAAATCCAACCAATGACCAATGTTTTATTTCATTTCCGTTACTCGAAAACAAACCGGTAATTATCGATATTTTCAATACTTCCGGACAGTTGATTAGCCGGACCGACAAAGGAATGATTAACCCAGGCATTTGCAGCTTCGAAATTTGCACAGCAGAAATGAAACAGGGCATTTATTTTATTAAAGTAAATATTGGTGGTGAGGAAATTTCCAAAAAAATCTCTGTTATCCGGTAGGCAACTTTAATAAATAAGCTAAGTCTGATTACGCAGAAATACAAAAGCGCGAACCTTTTGGATTTTTTTATGAAAACAACAGGCTTTGAAAAATAATTATCTAACTTCGCCAACTTATTAAAGTTTTTTATTAATACATTTTTTATTTCGTTAATTAACACATAATCAAATCGTTAAATTTACTAAACACAAATCGAAAAGCTATGAAAAAAGTTACTTTTCTGTTCTTGAGTTTGTTTTTCATTGTTGCATTCATGAATGCGCAACAACTCAACCGCGATCAGGTTCCAAGAGATAAGGTGGTTGTCGAAATCTTTACGGGTGTTAACTGCCCATATTGCCCTGCTGCCGCAAATGGTGCAGCTACCATGCTTGAAAATGGCTTCGAAGTTGCCGTAGCAAAGTATCACACCAGCGCCTTTAGTATCCCTCAGTTTTATACCGCCGAAACAAATGCGCGTGCCACGTATTACGGCATTTCGAGTTACCCGACAACAAAATTTGATGGTGTTCTGTCGCAAGTTGGCGGAGGCGGCGCAAGCCAATCGAACTACAACGCATACCTGCCACTTTACAACCAACGAATTGCAATTTTAAGCGATTTCACTATTAACCTTACATACACGTACATTAGCGGTAACAATTACGAAGCAACTGTTGTTGTAACAAAAGTAGGAACCTCAGCGGCTACTAACCTTAAATTGCGTGTATTGTTAACCGAGACCGCGATTCCTTACACATGGCAGGGAATGAGCATCCTAAACAATGTTGTGCGTGACATGATGCCCGATCAAAATGGAACATTGCTGAATTTTACAAGCGGAAATACACAAACCATTGTTCTTCCTTTTACTCTTGGTGCCACCTGGGTTAAAGAAAACTGCGAACTGATTGCTTTCGTTCAGAACGATACCGGCAAAGAAATTCTTCAGGGAACCAAAAAAACCATGGATACTCCTTTGTTTGACCTGGATGCTGAACTTTTAGAGGTTAATAATCTTCCGGTACAGTTAAGCGTTGGCGCATTATCGCCTGAAATTACCATTAAAAATAAAGGCGCACAGGTATTAACTTCATGCAACATTAATTTTAAAGTTAACGATGAACTGGTTTACACCTATCCCTGGACCGGATCGCTGAGTTATACTGATAAAAGTATGTTTAAAGTTCCTGAATTTACTTTCGCATTAAAAAACACCAACAATGTGGTTGTTTACCTTTCTGACCCAAATGGCAATGTTGATAATAATCCAGCAAATGACACCCAGGATTTTGATGCAGTTTATCCTGAAGTAGTTCAAACTATGCTTGTTCTCATCTTTAAAACAGATAATAACCCACAGGAAACAACTTACCAACTTGTTGATGCATTGGGTAATGTAATCGAATCAGGCGGTCCTTTTACTCAGCCAAACGCACAAATGAAAGATACAATGTATCTGACAGGAACAGGCGCTCATCGTTTCATCTGGAATGATGCCGGCGGCAACGGAATTACCGGTTTTTATACTTTGAGAGCTAAAATCAACACAACCATGACAACAATTGGTGCAAACGGAACTTTTGCTTATCAGGAGGTTACAGATATGATTGGTTATACCATGTCGAATTTCGGCACTGATACAGAAGTTTCATGCGATGGATTTACTGCAACTTTTAATGATTATTCAGCACCAAACATTACGTCATGGCAATGGACTTTCGAAGGTGGTTCACCTGCAACCTCAACAGAACAAAATCCAACGGTTACTTTTTCGAATACCGGCGCTTTTGATGTAACACTTGCGGTTTCTAACGGAACCAACAGCAATACTTTTACCCGTGCAGATTACATCAATATCCTTGGCGCTCCACAAATTAACTTCTCATCAATTACCGACATGTGCGTTTATTGGCCAGCTCAGGAACTTACACAGGCATCACCAGCAGGTGGTGTTTATTCAGGCCCTGGCGTAGTTGACGGATGGTTTTATCCCGAAACTGCCGGTGTAGGATCACACACAATTACTTACACCTCTCAGAATGAAATTGGTTGTGAAAATTCTTCAACCCAGCCGGTTTATGTTGATAATTGCACCGGAATTACCGAGTTATCAGGCAAAAACATCCATGTTTATCCAAATCCATTAACCGATAATTCCACACTTTCATTCTATCTTTCAAATCCTGAAACAGTTAATGTTTCGGTATTTAATAATTTAGGCAAGGAAGTAATTAAAATCGCTGATCAGCAGTTACAATCAGGATTGCAAAATATCAATCTGAATGTTTCTACACTCGAAAACGGTATTTATTTTATCCGCATTCAGGCTGGAAACGATATCTTAACTAAAAAGGTAACAGTTGTAAAATAACCGTCCTTCATAAAATTCTAAAGCCATTTGCTCAAAAAAGCAGATGGCTTTTTTTATGCCCCGGATTTTCCCGGTCAATCTGTCAGAAAATTCATTTGGCTTGATTTTGGCCAATCCGGCCGAAATTTTACATGATGGAAAATTCACAAAACACCCAAAATATTTCAATATCAAGCCCTCCTGATGGTAATAATGATGCAGGACTTTTGGATTCATATTCAAAAACGGTTGTAGATGTTGTTAAAAAGGCGTCAAATGCCGTTGTTCATATCCGCGTAAAGCGCAAATTACCAGCTCAAAACCAGCAGAACAACAAAATTGATCCTTTGGCAACGGGCTCGGGTTTTTTAATTTCTTCGGATGGTTTTGTGGTGACTAATCACCACGTTATCGAAAATGCTGAAGAAATCCTTGTTACAACGCAGGATGGCATCGAAAACAAAGCTGAGTTAATTGGCCACGACGCTGCCACCGACCTTGCCGTGATAAAAATATTTAATGGTAATTTTCATCCGGTTTCGTTTGCCGATTCCGACAAACTCCAGGCCGGCCAGCTGGCCATCGCAATCGGGAATCCGTTTGGATTTCAGCACACGGTAACGGCAGGTGTTGTGAGCGCGTTAGGCCGTACCTTACGGACTCAAAAAGGCAGGTTGATTGACGATGTAATCCAGACCGATGCTGCGCTAAACCCGGGAAATTCAGGTGGTCCGCTGATGGATTCTTCAGGACGGGTAATTGGAGTAAATACGGCGGTCATCAGGATGGCGCAGGGTTTGTGTTTTGCGGTTTCATCCAATCTTGCTCAATTTATAACAAGCAAAATCATTACCGAAGGCAAAGTAAAAAGGGCTTTTCTTGGAATTGTCGGCCAAACAATTAATCTTTCGGTAAGAATGGTTTCTTATAATAAACTGGTAAAACCCACCGGGGTTTATGTTACCGAAATCGTTTCGACCGGAAAATCCTATAATTCAGAGTTATTTTCCGGAGATATCATCATCGGATTTAACGACAAACCGGTTGGTTCAATTGACGACCTTCACAAATTGCTTGATGCCGGTACAATTGGCCAACGGCTGCAAATGATTGTTTTACGGGGAGGCATTTCCAAAATAATAACCGTAATTCCTGCCGAAATGGACATGTAAATATTTTTATTTTTGTCGAAGCAGATTCTTGTAAATTGATTCAAAAAAAAGGATTTCAGCTTTTCATCAGACAAATGCTCCAAAATTGGTTTACTTTGCTTTCGATTTAAAAACTAAATTTATGAGTAACGCAAAACTGAATCTCAGGTTTAAAATAGTTGCTGTCCTATTCCTGATTTTCGCTATTCATTATTCTGCGCAAGCACAAACCAAAACCAGTTTTCCGGCACCACCACTCAAACCTGCCGAAATAAAATTTGCCGACAATCTCATTCAGATAATCTACCAGGGAAAAAACATCTTAACAGCAAAACTCGAATATTCCGGCGAAAGCCCCATTTTTAACCAGCTTGTTGATGAAAAAGACGGCGTAATTAACCAGGTTTTTAAACTGACTTCCACAGACAAACCTATTCATTTGCAGGGATTGATCAATTCAAGCATCGAAGGATTTCCATGCGAATCGGATAAACGGAATGATGCACTTCCGATGATCCGCAACAGTGTCGGGTTAAGCCACAGTTTGCTCAACAATGCGGTTTACGATCGTAGATACGACTGGTTGGTTTCGGTGGATTTTCCTGCAAAAATTCAAATCACGCCTCAGGAAGCGCAGAACGGCGAAAATATTTTTGAATTTTCGGCTACAGGCCGCGAGATCATTATCAGGTTCCGTCCATATTTTTACAATAAACACAAAGGCCTCTCCTACTTTGAACCCTGGACTTACCAGGTTTGGCAAAAGCCAGTGGCAGGCTGGTGTTCATGGTTTGCCTATTTTAAAGATATTGATGAAGTAAAAATCAAACATACTGCCGATATTTTGCAGCAAACGCTCGTCCCGTTTGGTCTGGAGTATCTTCAAATCGACGACGGCTATCAGCAGGAACCGGCCGGTTTGCCGGAAACCTGGCTGACGCCCAACGAAAAATTCCCTTCGGGACTCAAAAATCTAAGCAGCTACATTCATTCAAAAGGCATGAAACCGGGCATCTGGACCTATGCAAGTTTTCACCAGGAAGATTTTACTCAGAAAAATCCGGAATATTTTGTTAGAGATGAAGCTGGAAATCCTGCCAAAGGAAATTGGGTTGGTTTTGTTCTCGATGGTTCAAACCAGAAAACGCTTGATGATATCATCAAACCAATTTATGCCGGCCTTGAAAAAACCGGCTGGCAATATTTTAAAGTGGATGCCTTGCGCCACCTGCGCTACGAAGGCTACAACAGTTTTCCGGAATATTTCCAGAACAAAGGTTTGGACAGGGTGGAAGTTTACCGCAATTTCGTAAAAACCATCAGAAATACCGTTGGAAAAGATCATTTTATGCTGGCTTGTTGGGGAATCCGGCCTGAACTGACTGGAATTGTTGACGGCTGCCGGATTGGAAACGATGGCTACGGCTATGGCGGACTGGCTCAGTACAATTCGTTCAATAATGTGGTCTGGCGCAACGATCCCGATCATATCGAGTTATCCGAAACGGAAGCTTACCGCTCCACCATGGTAACTTCGTTGTGCGGCGGGCTATTTATGCTCACCGATAAACCCGAAAAATATTTGACCGGAATTATTGAACCAGCAAAAAGGACGCTGCCGGTTCCTTTCACTTTGTCTGGTCAGGTTTATGAGGTTGATCCTACGAGATCATCGCAACTTTTTCGTGTTGATTCTGAGATGAGCGGTTCCGGTCCCAGGGTTTTCGATGCCGACCAGGCAGCGGTTTGCGATCTTTACCTTCTGGAAATCAATAAACCGTTCGAAAACTGGATGATTCTTGGTCGCACAGATGAAAATACCGAAAAACTGAAATTTGCAGATTTGGGTTTAAATCCTGAAAAGGAATACTTAATTTTTGAATTCTGGACAAAAAAGTATTTTGGAAGTTTTATGTCGGATTTCATCCCCGGCAGCATTGATCCGAAATATAATTGCCAGCTTTTTTGTATCCGTGAAAGGCTCGTTCATCCGCAAATTTTAGCAACCAACCGGCATATAACCTGCGGAAATCCTGATCTTGAAAATGTGATTTGGGATAAAAATGTTTTATCAGGCCAAAGCCTGTTAGTTGGTGGGGATGTTTATGAAATTTACCTGACAGAGCCTGAAACTTTTGCATTCAAATCGTTTGTCTGCCCAGATGCGGAAATTCTCGCCAATAAAAAAAGTGGTTTGATCAGAAAGGTCAGCCTTAAAAGCAACGAAAGTAAAGTTGTTAAATGGTCGGTGGAATACACTTTTCAGGAATAAAACCCGATGATTACTTTGCCCCGCTTACTTTAAGGAGTACAACGCCGTGATAAGGAACATCGGTTTCAAAACCGGAATCGAAAACACCCAGATCTTTTTGCCGCCAGAGATCGCGAACCGTTTGTTTTACCTGTAAACCCAATTCATTCCAGGTGATTCCAACTTTTGCCGATTGAGGATTTCCATCCCAGCTAAAGGCTTCTTCGGGAATGTTGCTCCCGGTAAAAAACAATCCAAGCGCCATGCTTCCATCACTCAATTTTTTCATCCAGACCTGTTTGTTAGCCTCATCTGAAATTTTTACAGCCTGCCTCCCAAGTGGATCCTGGTTTATGCCGATAACTTCATCATTTGTGAGAAGGTTCATCGTAAATTCGTCCATCTGGGTTAAATCGCAGCCAATTAAAAGCGGAGACGAAAGCAACGACCAAAGGCTGATGTGCGTGTATTGCTCATCGGGCGTAAGCTTGGTTTCTCTTAAATCAGGCCCCCAACCTACCTTGCCAATAACCAGCATATCCGGATCATTCCAGTTTCCGGGTTTGGCAAAAGGTGAACTTTGTTCCTGGCCAAACCCGATTCCCGACATACTTGCCCAGCTATCGTTGATGTCGCCCGTGGTTCGCCAAAGGTTTCCACCAACTTCACCACCCCATTCCCAAACATTGCCCATCCCATACTGGCAAAGGCTGTAAATGATGTCGCGGTTAATTGCATCAAGGCATTTACGCATTTTCAAATATGGTTTATGATATTCGGGAAGTGAGTTGTCGGCAGCAATTTCGTCATAGGAACACCAGTCATATTTAAGATAATCAATGCCCCAGCCAGCCCAGGTTTGGGCATCCTGCATTTCGTGCTCCCAACTTCCGAGATAGCCGCCGCAGGTTTTTGGGCCTGGAGAAGAATAAATCCCGAGCTTCAATCCCAAATGATGAACATCGTCGGCTAAAGCTTTCATATCAGGGAATTTTTCGTTGGCAAGCAATTCGCCGTTTTTTGTTCGTTCCGCAGCCTCCCAGCCATCATCAATATTGATGTATGCACAGCCATGACCCGCGAGGCCGGATTTAACAAAAATTTCGGCGGCAGCTTTTACTTTTTGCTGATCAACACTCAAACCCCAGCAATTCCAGCTATTCCAGCCCATCGGTGGCGTTAGCGCGAGTTTTCCGCCAATCACAATTTCAATTTCCTTAACGTCCGTTCCTTTTTGGTTGGTCGCGGTAACTTCTATTTTGCAGGTTCCTGCATTTGCTGTTTCACCGCTGATAATACCAGTGTTTTCATCCAGCTTTAAGCCTTCAGGAAAGCCTGTTGCTGAAATTTTGATTGGTTGCTCGCCTGTAACCGGAATGCGGAATAAAAATGGTTTGCTTTGACCAGCAGCAAAAATGCGGGGATAGTTGATGCGCGGCTCAGGGGAGGTTGGTGGTGTTAAAATATAGCTTTCCTGCTTTGCCGGAATAACCGGAACCGGCGCGTCACCTGTAAAAGTAATAATCGATTCTGCCCAGTCGGCATGGTCGTAGTTGATGTTATCGCCACCGTCGGAAACGTACAATGCGAGTTTTTGGATTCTATTCAATTTCACATCAACAGCTTTGGCAGGATCTCCCTTTTTCATGATACCACTTTGCCACAAAATTTTACCATCGCCCATCACAAAAAACTCCATCGTTGCTTTGTCACCGCTTTCGTCATCAACACCAACCTTAGCCGAAAACTGCTTTCCGTGACCATTTAAATCCATCATAAATTTACTGATGGCGTGCGTTCCGACACCCTTTTCAAAAACCTGCCCGGCAATGGTGAGCGGATTACCGTCAACACTTTTGTTTAACTGATTTTGTCCCCAACCAGTTTGCATGCTGGCCAGGTCCATTTCATCAAGATAGATTGTTTTTACCTCCGAACCGCATCCTGTCAGCAGGAGAAGCACAACAAACATCGAAAATAATTTTTTCATCTTTTTGGTTTTGATTACAGATTTTGCTTCATGTTTTTTGAAAATGACGAAACCGAAACTGATAAAAATACCCTCGATTATTGGGTTTTCCAGCGTTGGAGGTGCGGGATTCCTTTTGTAAAATATCCGGCGATAAACCCGGGGAAACCCATTTCTTTGAGCTTTCCTTTTACCCGGCTTTTCATTTCGTCAACTGTAAGGCCAGGATTTGTAAACTGACCTTTTTCGTAACAGTGGCTGCAAAACATCAGGTTTTTTGATCCATCGACATTTGTGCTTCCGCCTTTCGGGTCTTTATTCATCGGCATCCCGCAACTCTGGCAGTTTTTAAAAGTTTTGATAAGAATTTGTTTTTATTCTAAATTTTCCAAATCATTCATGTCTTTATTTGAAAGTCCGACAATTCGATAAACTCTTTGAAATCTTTGTTCAGTACCATATTTCCAGATTATAAATTGCATTCTTAATTGTTCAAGCGCTTCCAATCGTTTCTCAATGGGGTG
>CAIYZW010000361.1 GCA_903930725.1 uncultured Bacteroidota bacterium | reverse complement strand
GATGAGGCGGCCATCAATGCTTAATAACTGAATATTAACCGGCCCATCCGAAGGAACCGAATATTTCATCGTTGCTTTTCCGTGAACCGGATTTGGATTGATTTCGAAAGTTACACCATCGCTGGTTTGCGCTTCATTTATTGAGGTCAGGATGGTTTTGATGCTTCCGATGTACGTTTCGAGTGGCTGGAAGGTTGATGAACCCTCGAGAAAATTCAAATCAGCACTTTCAGCAACATTGGTGTTGTGATGCCAGATTCTGGCGGTGATTGGGTTGCCCTGAACAAAGCCATCAATGGCTTCGGTTTCGGGATCATCCATCGAAACAGGAATAGTTACATAAATCAATGAGCCGGATTTTGAAGCACCAACGCAGGTTTCTCCATCAAAAATACCGATTTCATCGCCATCTTCAATTTCCGGGTCAACCGACAAAGCCACGGTCATCGGCATAAATGGGTTGTTCTGATAAACTGGCTGGAAATAATCAAGCTGGCGTGGTTGTGAAGGTTCGTTTAATCCGGCATCATCCGAAACGCTGCAATCGAAAATCAATGCGCAATCGGCGTTTACCTTTAAATAATAGCCTTCGTTTGGAACAAAGGATGTAAAACCATACGACCATTGGCCGTTGGGTGGAGGAAATGGCAGATGAACAATGGATTGGCCGGCATCGTTGGTAACTTTGATTAATTTGCCGCTGCTGATTAAGGTTTGAAGCGTTTGCTCTGCCGATTGTGCGTCTGAACAAGGAACACTGATCATATTCCAGCCCGTGCGCAACGGGATTTCGAATGGCATGGCCACAGGAATTCCTTCGATAGTTATGCTTGTGTTTTCGGTAACTTTTACATAATAGCCCTGTTCCAGAGTCAGGTCGCCGATGGTATTTGCCCACTGGCCATTGGGTGGAGGAAAAGGCAGATGAATGATGCTGTTGCCGTCCTGGTCTAAAACTTTGGTGAGTTGGTTGGCCACAATTATCGGATCGAAAATGGTGAGCATATTCATGTTTTCGGCGTAAGCCCTGAACGAAACAAGGTTCCAGCCGGTTGTCATCAGAATAGTTTGAACAATGGGTGAGGTTCCTTCGACTTCGACAAAGGAAGTTCCAAGCGGGGCAAAGGTTTCATCATAGCCGGGATACGGGAAAGTAACCGTTAAATAATCCACCAATCCGGCACCAGGGCTATAAAGTTTAAAAATCATTTCGTTGCCCGGCATAAAACCGTTGGTTGCGCCGGTTCCATCGTCCATCGAAGCTACAATTTCGATAAAAGCGCCACCTGTTAATTCGCCAGTCAATATTCCGGCACCCACGCAAATTTCATTTCCGTTGTCGGGGTCAATATCAAAAACTCCGATTTCATCGCCAGCAACCATATTTAAATTATCAATGGTTGCTTTGGTAACGAAGATAGACATGGGCTGGAATGGGGAAGTCCAGACAATCTCGAAAGCCAACGTCGTAAATGCTGAAGGCCCTGCCCATTCGCTTAAACCAATAGTACCACAATCGGAACGGACATAGAAATCATAACTGGTTGCGGAAGTCAAATCACTTAATAGGTAGGTTGGTTCGATAACTCCGGGTACTAATATTCCAGATGTTTCAGGACTAAAACCAGCAAATCCATAAATAATATCCCATTTTGATTCCTGGCCACCTGGATTCCAGAGAAGTTCGGCAGAAGTGGTTGTTATGTTGGCCGATAATAAATTATTTGGAGAATAACAAATATCCGAAACGGTTAACTGAACCGGAATGTCAATGGATGGGACGAGGGGATCGTTGCTTTCGACTTTCAGGTTCCCATAATAAACGCCATTGGTTAAATCCTGCGAATCAAAATCAACAGCAATGGTCGCCGAAGTTCCCGGAGCGATGGTATCAGTAACTCTATCAACAAACATCCAACCCGAAACGCTGACGGTGTAATCTTCGATTTCGCCGTAGGTTGCGCTTCCGCATGGAACCGGGGCAGTACTGTAGGTCATGCGGATTCTCATCCTGTGCTCTCCGCTTGGTGTTCCCATCGGAACGTTGATAACCCCGGTGAAAGTCTGACCTGATCCACCAACATTCGTTAGTTGATATTCTTCATCAGTGCCAACGCCAAAAGTAAAATCATCATTCCAGTCAACCCATACTTTTACGATATCACTGGCCCAGGCATTACCATTGCTAACGGTAATATTGTGAGATGTTCCAACTTCCATGAAGGCAATATTGTCGGTATAATCAGCTATGCCGCCTTGCCAGCCGCTGCTTTTGCTGATTTCAGCAACAACTACATTTGAAATATATTCATCCTGAGTTGAAGTTGATGCAGTACAATAATCTCTGCCTTTTGTTGGCTCGGTCGAAGAAGTGATCGAATAAATCAGATCGAGCTGACCAACGTTGGTAACATTGATGAAACGCGTTGAAGTGTTGTTAAATGCAATGTTTTCGATGATTTGCACAGGATCAACAGTTATGTGAGGATCTCCCCATTTAACCGAAGCCGATGTACCGGACGACTCGCCTGCGAGGTGCATGGCAGTAACCAGGTATTTGTAATTACCATAATCGGGTAGGTTGTCGGTATAAAAAGGGTTGGTTGATGTTGCAATCTGAAAATTATCACGATAAATGACGAAATACTGGAAATCAGGAACGGTTGTAAAAGTCCAGCTCAATTGAACCTCACCGGTTTCGAAGGTAACGTTGCCAATAAGATCGGTAGGTCGGGGAAGACTGTTTGTTTCATAAGGCGAAGTGTATGACATCACCACGCCCGATCTGTTGTCGCACCAAACCGGGTAAACTTTACCGCCACGCGCGGAAATACCGAGGTAGTCGCCCATGTAACTTCCGGCAAGGCCAGGAATAGGAGTTGGTGTAAAAGCTACATCGCTCACTTTAAAATCTTCCCAGGTATCGCCGCCATCAAACGAATTAGCGCAAAATACTTCGCATTGAGTACCGCCAACATTGCGGTCGTCATAAAAAATTGTGCTTAGCGCACCGGTTTCCGGGTCGCAGCTAATCCATGGGAAATAATGTTTTTTACCCATTCCGATAGGATCCTGGTTTACACGAATCGGAGCGGACCATGTTATACCTTGGTCTTCTGAGCGAATTATGTAAATATCTCTGTCGGCGCCGGAGTTGATTCCGGGAATGCCACAATTTGTCCAGGTAACATAAATATTACCGTTACTCAAGTCACAAGTTGCTGATGGAAATGAATTAACCCTTTGATTCTTTGAAACTCCGGTATTACGGATTCCTTTGATGTTGCCGATAATTCTTGTAGCAGACGTAAAAGTAGCGCCACCATCTAACGAACGCGCCATTCCGATGGCAGTTTCATCGGTTGGCCAACCATCATAAATGGCAAAAATCACATAAACTTCACCATTTGGCCCGGTTGTAATATTTACACCCTGGCAATGGCTGCCGGCATTTACTGCCTGGCTTACGTTTTTATGTGCCGAATAAGTCAAACCATTATTGATCGAACGAACAAATTCGATTTCCGAATCATTGGAATTTCCAAAAGCTGTCCACGCATCATAAACATTACCCTGGTAAAGGCTTGTTGGGCTATTATCAATCCAGAGATGATTTTTATCCAACATTCCCCCGCCGCCAGGTGAAGTACCTGCCTGAACTGATGTCCATGTTATTCCGTTGTCGGAATAGGAAACACCCTGGCCATAATTGTTGTGAATAAAACCAACGTATTGTCTTCCATTCAAACCAATGGCAGTAGCCGGATCACCTGAATTTGACCCACCAGCGCCTTGCACCGATCCACCCCAGGTCAATCCAAAATCCGATGAGAAGAAATAGTTGGCACCATAAAGGCTTCCAACCGGATTTTGGGTAGAGTTGTTCGACTGTAAAACATGATCGGGATCGTTTGGGTCAACAAAAATTGAGTTTTCGCTCTGGGTTGAATTCTCAGTGGTGACAGGTACGTCCGGGGAATCGTTGAGGACGACACTTTTTGCATCAATGTAGCTCGATTTAAAAGTACCTTTTGGAACGTCAATAACCGGGTTGTAGGGAGTTAAACCCAGTTCGGCGGCTTTGTTCCAGTATTTCATATTATCAACCCGGGTGTCGAGTACTTCGAAAGGTTTGTAAACCCCATTTTGGTATAGCTGCCTACGCTGAGGCTTTTCGCGGGTTTGGGCTATCAAACCCTCAACGGTGAAAATCATCATTAACAACAATAGTAAAGTTGAGCACTTTTTCATAAGCTATTTATTTAGAATGTTTAATTAAAATTCTCTTTTGTTTATTGATTTTATTGACTTATTTATAATTCACAGGAGCAAATCGCACGGCTACCACAGCTTTGGTTTTAACATTTAAAAGATGATTACTTTTCTGATAAGATTAGCTTGGGGTGTTTCTTATAAAGTTATGCCATCCTGGATAAATTGTTCGCTGATCATTCCTTTGATGGCAAAACCGAAAACAACCGAAGAACGGTTTGACTGCTCAATAACTACGGCAGGTGCCTGTGGCTGATTACTGCCGAAAGGAACCCATCCCTTCTGCGAAAATGCCGAAAAAAATGTAAGCAAAACCGCTAATGTTAAAGTAAAATTTCTCATGG
>CAIYZW010000360.1 GCA_903930725.1 uncultured Bacteroidota bacterium | reverse complement strand
TGAAGTACCTCTCCTCGGTGAATGTTTATGATAATGGCGCACTCTCAATCTTTGGATATGAAGGTGCCATGAGCCGGGTTAAGGGTATTTTGCCAACGGAACCATACACCTTTAGCATTAATAACGGAGGAACACTGGAGGCCACGTTTACCATCTTTGAAACCTTACCCGAGCAGGGAGTTTACATTGCTCCGGGAGGTATCGTCAATCCAGCCTATTCGTTTACAAACTGTGAATTCCGCAATGGGATGAGCGGGTCAACTACTTTAATGTCAATTGACAGCGAGCAGGACATCGTCATCGAAAATGCAGTTTTCCCAACCAATACCTGGGGTGGGCAGTACAATGTAAGGAAAATCTTCGATTCAGGAAGTGTTACATTCGTTAATGCCACCGGCGATTTTGCCGGCAGCGATTTCGAAAACGATCCATTTAACCGCATTTTCTGGGGCGATGAGTTTGCAACGCACCCAATATCACTCCAAGCAGGATGGAACGGGATTTCAAGCTATGTAATCCCCGGCCAGCCAGCCCTGGAAGACGTTTTTGCGCCGATTTCAGATGAACTGATCATCGCCCAAACCATGACCGAAATGTATTATCCTGGTCAAAACATCAACACCATCGGCAACTGGGAAAGCCACTCGGCATATAAGGTGAAAACCTTAGCCGGATGTACACTAACCCTCACCGGTGATTATGAAACCAACATGACCGTTTCACTCAACTCCGGCTGGAATTTGCTACCTGTTGTAACCCCCGACGGCGCTCCGGCAGCGGATTTACTTTCACCGCTCAACGGTTTTGTGATTGCCAAGGATGTTGCCGGAACCGGTATTTACTGGCCGGACTATGGCATCAACACCATGGAATATTTGCTGCCTGGCAAAGCCTATTTTGTGCTGCTCACCGAAAATGGAGCAGTAAATTATGCTGGGTTTAAATCAACCTTTACAGGAAATAAAAACCTGTCAGCCTCTATCGACCTGACAGCGTTTAATATCCAGGCAACACCAATCTCTCACACCATCGCCATTCTTCCATCAGCCATCGAAGCCTTTGATCCGGGAACCCTCATCGGCGCTTACGATCAGGCCGGAAACTGTTTTGGAATTACGAAAATCAGCGAAGGAAACAACTCAATTACCATTTTTGGCGATGACCCAACAACAGGTGAAAAGGATGGATTTTTTGAAGGGGAGATGGTCTTCTTTAAAACCCTGACAGGTTTTGAAAACCTGGTAGGTTTGCACCCGACCTACAACCCACAACTCCCCCAATCCGACGGACTTTTCACCGAAAACGGCCTCTCAGCCATTACCAGCTTTAAGGCTTCTACAAGATTTTTGGGGAACAACTTATTAAGCAGTGTGAAAGTTTTCCCAAATCCATCGGATGGTCTAATAAACATTTCGGGAATCATTCCCGGAACAGCACTCACCATTACCGATTTGCATGGGAAGGTTTTGATGGAAAAAATTGCTGATTCAGAAACCTTTAAATTCGATCTTTGCGGCTATCAACCCGGCGTTTACTTCATCAAAATCGAACAAAATGGAAACAATGTCTTCAGGAAAATAGTCCTGAGGTAATGTAGATTTATAGGTTAGGTTTTACCCGGCTTCGCTTACCAGCGGATGCCGGGTTTTTTTTTAAGAAAAAAAATAAAAAACTTGTATATCTAAAATAAGCAATTACTTTTGTGGCGAATTTTCAATAAAAAAACATGACAAAACAAAGTTACGAACAAAAGATAAATTTAATGCTGGAGCAGAATGAATCATTTATTAATGATCAGGCGTCTGGTGTTTGTCTCCTTAATTGATTGATTTTAAAGTCGAAAAAGATATGATAAACCCGGTCGCCTGATGAGACCGGGTTTTTTTATGACCACCATCAGAACAATTCCCAGCCTCAGCATCTCAATCCGATTTTTTTGATATTGGCAAATATGCGTGACGTTTATTAACGCCTCATGGTAGTCGTATATTGGCCTAAAATAACCATGTCCTTTCCCTGTTGGGAAAGACTACCACCGGGGCAAACAAACACACAAAATCTATGGAAAGGTACATGGATGTTGAAGCAAGGTTTCTTCACGCCGATACTTTGATCGAGAGAGGAGAAATCGTAGAAGCAAAGGAAATCCTCATGGGCATTCTCGAGGATGAGCCTGATTTCGGAAGAGCACATAACCACCTTGGATGGCTCTATCGTGCGAGGTTGACCAACTTCGAGCGTGCTGAGTACCACTTAAGGCTTGCTGTTAAGTTTGCCCCCGATTATACAGGCGGGTACGTCAACTACGGGAATTTGCTTATCGAACTTGGCGAATTTGAAAAATTAGGCGAGCTTACCGAAAGGGCCATCAAAGTGAGAGGAATCCACAGGCCAACAATTTTGCACCACATGGCGGTAGTTGCCGAAATGAAAGGTGAAACACAGGTTGCCTTGAAATTGCTCAGAAAGGCCAAAGACGAAGCGCTTGATGAAAGCACGCTCAAATTGATGCAGAGCGAGATTAGGAGGGTAAAAGCCAAGATGAACACCTTTACACGTTTTACAATGTTGTTCTGATGGCTGTCACCGGTTATTTCCGGAAACGACGAAAACACGTTCCCGAAATCTGCCCTGAGTAAATTGAAGATTACATTTGCTTAAGATGCCAACACTTAAAACCGGTGATTTATTTTACCGGTTTCAGGTGCCGGCAAAACAAAAGAGGCCGCCCCGATTTTGGGACAGCCTCTTCTTGTTTTATGACGAAAAGTTTATTTGATAACGCCTAATTCTTTACCAACTTTGGTAAAGGCGTCGATACATTTGTCGAGGTGTTTCCTGTCGTGACCTGCTGAAATCTGAACCCTGATGCGGGCCAGGCCTTTGGCAACCACCGGATAGTAAAATCCGATAACATAAATGCCTTCTTCGAGAAGTTTGGCGGCCATTACCTGCGATAATTTGGCATCGTACAACATCACGGCACAAATTGCCGATTTGGTAGGTTTGATGTCGAAACCGGCGGCTTTCATTTTGCCGAGGAAGTAATCGGTATTTTCGTGAAGCTTATCCTGCAGTTCGGTGGTTTCCGACATCATATCGAACATCTTAATACCAGCATTAACAACTGCGGGGAGAACAGAGTTTGAGAAAAGATATGGACGTGAACGCTGACGCAAAAGCTGGATAATTTCTTTATGTCCTGTGGTAAATCCGCCAATAGCTCCACCAAAAGCTTTTCCAAGTGTTCCGGTGATAATGTCAACTTCGCCACGGATATTAAATAATTCGGTTACTCCACGACCTGTCTGCCCAACAACACCTGCCGAGTGACATTCGTCAACCATAATCATGGCATCATATTTCTTAGCCAGTTCGTTAATTTTATCCATCGGAGCTACGTTGCCGTCCATCGAGAAAACGCCGTCGGTAACGATGAGTTTAAAACGACATTCCTTTGCAGCGATCAGTTGTTCTTCGAGGCTTTCCATGTTGGCGTTTTCGTAGCGGAAACGTTGTGCTTTGCAAAGTCTTACGCCGTCGATAATCGAAGCATGGTTAAGCGAATCCGAAATAATGGCGTCCTGTTCGTTGAGCAGTGGTTCAAAAACACCGCCGTTGGCATCAAAAGCAGCAGCATAAAGGATGGTGTCTTCAGTTCCAAAAAATTCAGCAATTTTTTGTTCGAGTGTTTTGTGAAGATCGGTAGTCCCGCAAATAAAACGAACCGACGACATTCCGAAACCGTGGGTATCCATCGCATCTTTGGCAGCCTGGATAAGTTTTGGATGGTTTGAAAGCCCGAGATAGTTGTTGGCGCAAAAGTTTATCACATCTTTGCCGCTGTTGAGTTTTATTTCGGCCTGCTGAGGCGAAACGATAATTCTTTCTTCTTTGTACAAACCGGCTTCCCTGATAGCGGCAAGCTCTTTTTGTAAAAATTCCTGCATTTTTCCGTACATG
>CAIYZW010000359.1 GCA_903930725.1 uncultured Bacteroidota bacterium | reverse complement strand
GCCCTTTAATCTGACTATTTGTTTTATTCTTGCCGCCAACTTCAAAAATCCATTGTTCGTTTAGCTTAAAATCTCCCTGTGCAGGAAGTGTCAGGGTGTTGTCAACGCTTGTTTGGTTCAGAAAAAACGTTTCCCGGATTGTTCCAACTTCCGGTTTTACCGAAAAACAATTTAGCAAATTAGTGTTGTTTATATAAATTTTATCGGGTTTGCGAAGTAATTGATTGCCTCTTGCTTCTTGTGTTAAAAGAGTGATGAGTTCCGCTTTATCAAGATAATTAAGGTATTTTAGTAAGGTTCGCTGATCGGTAATATGAAGATCGGTTCCTGTTTTTGTAAGGTTTGGTGTAAAAGGAACGCTGCCGGCGATTACAGCAAGTAGCTTTTTTAATTTCACGGCAGTTTCGAAAGGAATATCCGTAACTGACGGAATATCAGTCTCAATAATCACGGAGATAATTGTTTTCAGCCTGCTAATGTAATGGTCGGGAGATTCGATGTAAAAAGGGTAATATCCAGATTGAAGATACATTTCAAACCATTGGAAAATTTTAACCTTCTCCATAATTACACCTGCTGCTTCCAGATGATTTAATCTTAACTGGTCAATTGTTAAAACCGAAAACTGAGCTATCTTATTAAATTCCAGAAATTCCCTGAATGAAAGACCTGGTAAATGATAAGCAATCCTTCTTCGGCTAAGATCACCCTGCCCTTTAGATAGTTGAAGTAGCGACGAGCCGGAATAAATCACACATAATTCAGGGTATTTATCGTAAATATTTTTAAGTTCTGCCGACCAATCGTGTCTGTGAAATTTTTCGGGATAGCGGTGCACCTCATCGAGGAAAAGGTATTTTCCTCCAATTTTTGCGAATTCATCTGCCGTTTCAATAATACTATGTTCATAAAAATAGGTATCATCGAGCGACAAATAAATGGCCTGACCAGGAACAATCAAATTAAACGATCCCGCCTTCTGCAACATTAATGTTGTTTTCCCGACTCCCCTTGCGCCAAATATTTCGATCAACCTACCCAGCCAATCAATCCGTTCGTAAAGGAATCGCTTAAATTCCTGGCTAACATTACGGATCAATTTATTACTTGTCTCAAATAAAACCTGCATTGCGATAATTTTTACAAAACTAAATTATTTAGTAATGGATTACAAGATATTTTGAAATAATTTGTATTTGATTACTATTTTAGAAAAGGAAGTGATGATTCCATTGTTCAAAGCGAAAATGATTTCAACGCTTTGGATTTTCATCTCGGCGGCGACAAATAAACTTCTTCCCCCATTTTTCTTAAACTAATTTTACATTTGCCTAAACATAAAAGCCAGAATTTCATGAAAACCTCCTCCGTTTCTCAGCCCAATATTCCTGAAAAAGAGTTCAAGAAAACCATTCGCACCTTTGCCTGGGCTTCATTTTTAAACGACATGGGCTCAGATATGATTTACCCGGTCTGGCCTTTGTTTCTCAGCACAGTTTTGAATGCAAACATGGCTGTAATCGGACTGATTGATGGATTAAGCGACGCGATTGTTTCCCTGTCAAAAGCTGTGGCAGGTTATTATTCTGATAAGCTTGGCAAAAGGAAAATATTTATTTGGACGGGCTATTTTTTTGGATCGCTTTCGAGGCTTGGTTACGCCATTTCACTTACCTGGCAAATGATTATTCCGTTCCGGATTCTCGACCGTGCCGGGAAAATCAGGAGCGCGCCACGCGATGCCATGGTTGCGGATATTTCGGCAAAAAACAAACGTGGCGGTTACTTTGGATTATTGCGAGCCATGGACAATCTCGGCGCTGTGGTGGGGATCTTGCTATGTATTTTCCTGGTCGAGATGATTGGTTACAGGAATCTGTTTCTGCTTGCAGCGATCCCGTCGGTTATTGGTGCAATTTTAATTTTGGTTTACATTAAAGAAAAGAAAGTTGATGGTACCAGGGTTTTTAAAGGCATTAGTTTTAAGGACATTGACAACAATTTCAGGCTTTTTCTTTTCCTGAGCGCCATTTTTGCGCTTGGTGCTTTCAGCTATTCTTTCCTGATGATTTTTGCGAAAGAAAATGGTTTTAAGCTTGGATTTATCCCTGTTCTTTATCTTATTTTTACTGCAACAGCTTTTCTTTTTTCTTATCCTTTTGGCCGCCTGGCCGATAAATGGGGACGAAAAACGATGATGATAATTTCCTTCCTGCTTTGGGCACTTGTTTGTTTCGCCTGTATCCTGCAATTGGGAAAGCCCGGAATTTTTGCTTGTTTCGTTTTATTCGGGATGCACAAAGCAGCATTGGAGCCTGTTCAAAAAGCCTTTGTTTCGGAGCTTGCACCCAGGCAATTCAGGGCAAGTTCGCTTGGCGGATACCAGATGGTTATTGGAATTTTCGCACTTCCATCATCATTTCTTGCGGGTTTACTCTGGGAAAACATCGGAATATTGGCACCGTTTTATTTTTCGTTAAGCCTTTCGGCAATTGCCGTTTTTCTTTTGATATTTGTTAAGGAAAACCAACATATTGATTAACCTGCTAAATGCCAATAAATTGATGGCAAATTATTTCAAAAACAAGCAGCTATCGCCATAGCTTAAAAACCTGAAATTGTTTTTCAGAGCATAATCGTAAATCTCTTTCCACGAATCGCCAAGCCAGGCGGCAATAAGCAAAAGCAGCGTGCTTCCGGGCTGATGAAAATTGGTAACCATCCCGTTAATCACCCGGTATTTATACCCCGGAATAATCATCAGGCGCGTTGAGCCGGAAAGATAATCAAGATTCTTTTTCTCCATAAATCCGATAATTCCGGTAAGCGATTCTTTTGTTGACAATTCAACCTGATTTTCGCTGAGGTACGGATCAGCTTGCCCGATCTGAAATGCTGAATCAGGATTTAATTTCAGCTTTACACCAAACCAGTAAAGGCTTTCAAGGGTACGCACCGAAGTGGTTCCAACGGAAATTATCTTATCATGATTTTTAAGAAGATTTACTATGGTGCTTCGTTTTACAATGATTTGCTCATTGTGCATTTCGTGGCTGGCAATTCCTTCTTTTCCAACAGGCTTAAAAGTTCCGGCGCCAACATGAAGCGTAACAGTGTCGTAATCAATATTTTTCGATTTCAAAGTTTGAAAAACCTCTTTTGTAAAATGAAGTCCTGCAGTGGGAGCGGCTACCGAACCATCGAACCTGGCGTAAACTGTTTGATAATCCGATTTATCCGATGCAACAGCCTCGCGGTTCAAGTATGGGGGTAGGGGCACTTTTCCGGCCATTTCCAAAATCTCCGAAAAAGTAAGCTCTTCCGGCTGCCAAATAAATTTTATCAGACAAGTTTCACCGGATTTTTCCAGTTTTTCTGCTGTGATCGAATATTCGATTCCTTCTTTTTTAAATTTCAAGAAAACCTTGCCATCCTTCCATCGGCGGGCATTTCCAACCAGGCATTTCCAAACAGCCTCACATTTTTGCTGAAATGCCAGTTGAATTTCGGTAGTCGGACTTACCGGCTCAAGGCAAAATATCTCGATTGCGGCGCCTGTTTCTTTCGCGAAAATCAATCTGGCCTGAACAACTTTTGTGTCGTTCATCACCAAAAAACTATTTTCGGGCAAAAAACCGGCTAAGTTTTTAAATATGTTTTCTGAGATTTCTTTATCCCTAAAAATCAACAATTTAGAAGCATCCCGTTGGTTCAAAGGAAATTTGGCAATGCTGTCGTCCGGCAGATTGTACCTGTAATCGTCAATGTTGATGTTGCTGAATGTAGGTAAAAAAATCATTTCTTAGTCTAAAGTCGTTGAAATATTGTCGGGCGTAAAAGTAAAACAATCATTACATCTGGTATTTTAACTTTTCACAACAATGAAATTCGGCGGAGTTTTGATTTTTGATGCCCAAAATGAATTGCAAAGAAATAATTTTCAATAAAAGTGGCTACTTTTGCAGTATTCAGGTTTGGAGCAATTTAATTAAAATGATAATTCTTCAGCCTTAGTAAAGATCTTTCATTTCTAAAAAATTATAGTTGTGATTAAGCGAAACATTCCAAATTTCATAACCATGCTCAACCTTTTCAGTGGTTGCGTTGCACTGGTTTTTGCCTTTAACGATAACCTTGTACTTGCAGCCTGGTTTTTAGGTTTTGCAGCGATATTCGATTTTTTCGATGGGATGCTTGCCCGCATTTTACACGTTAAATCGCCCCTTGGTGTACAACTCGATTCTCTGGCCGACATGGTTTCTTTTGGTGTTGTCCCGGGCGTGATTATGTTTCAATTGATGCAAAGTTGCCATGCGCGACCTTATTTTGATTTCTTCGAAAATAATCTGTGGTCGTTTGTAGCATTTGTTATTCCGGTTTTTTCAGCACTTCGCCTTGCCAAGTTTAATATTGATGAGCGGCAAACCGATTCATTTATTGGACTGCCAACACCGGCAAATGCTTTATTCTTCGCCTCTTTACCATTGGTTTTAGCGCAGGCCGAATCCCTAAATTTAACAAGTTTGGTAGGTTTGTTAAGAAATTACTGGTTTTTGTTTGCACTTACCATTTTATTTTCGGGATTAATGGTTTCGGAAATTCACCTCTTTTCGCTCAAATTTAAAAACTTCAGTTGGAAATCAAATGCGGTAAGATACACTTTAGTTGGACTGAGTGTGGCGTTGCTTATTTCTCCACTCAAATTCATTTCCATCCCGCTTATTGTATTGCTGTATGTGTTGCTATCACTGGGTTACCGGGAAAAGAAGGCTCATTAAAAGTTACTTTTCTTTTGGAAAAATAATCGGTGGAGGAATAAAAAAACCCAGGTAAGATTACCCGGGTTTTTGGTGGTACCACCTGGAGTTGAACCAGGGACACACGGATTTTCAGTCCGTTGCTCTACCAACTGAGCTATGGTACCGTTACTATTTTGAGGTTGCAAATTTATGGATGTTTTTAAATATTAAGCAAATTTTTTTTGGTTCGAGGTAATTTAAAAATAGTATAAATTACCTTTGCGGCTGAATAAGAAATATTTATGACGGAAAATATTTTACATCCTGATTCACAAAAAGTATTTGATGCAAAAACAAATCTGGTCGTTGATTTTGGAAATACGCTTACTAAAGTCGCTGTTTATCAAAGCAATGAGTTAATTTATTTAGAAAAAACATCATTACTTACAACCAACTTATTAGAACAGCTCCGGCAAGCTTTTTTTCCGGATTTTGCTATTATTTCGACTGTTATCGAAATTCCTGCAGACCTCAGGCAATATCTCGATACAACCTTTAAATTTTACGAATTGACGCATCAAACACCAGTTCCTGTCAAAAATCTTTACAAAACTCCAGAAACGCTTGGAAAAGACCGGCTTGCGGCGGTTATTGGAGCTTCTGCGCTTTTTCCTGGCGAGGATTGTTTGGTTATTGACGCAGGAACCTGCATAACTTTTGATTTTATAGACAGAGATGCCCAATACCATGGAGGATCAATTTCTCCGGGGATTTCGTTACGCTTTAAGGCCTTGCATAATTTTACCAGTCGGTTGCCGTTAGTTAGTCACAGAAATTTTGAGGGTCTCATCGGATGTACTACAGAAGAATCAATTTTATCAGGGGTTCTCAACGGAACAACTGCCGAATTAAACTGTGTGATCAATAATTATTGCAACATTTATCCTGGAATTAAAGTTGTAATCACTGGTGGTGACATGAATTATTTTGATAAAAAGCTAAAAAGTAACATCTTTGCAGTGCCAAATTTGGTGCTGATGGGATTGAACGTAATCTTGGATTTTAATGTTAAAGAAAAATAAACCGGCAATACAGCTATTTTACACAATTGTCTTTTTTGTACTTGTTTCTATCGAAGCCTCGGCTCAGGTTTCCGTAAATTCTCCCTATTCACGATATGGAGTTGGCGACCTGGCTACAAGACAAAACGGGTACAACTTCTCGATGGGAGGTGTTGCTCTGGCCATCAGTAATCCACGCTATGTTAATCCTTTTAATCCTGCATCAAATACCGCCTTCGACAGCCTGTCGTTTATTTTTTCAGGCGGTGTAAGCAGCAAAATCGGGACATTAAAAACAGATCAGCTTTCGGCAAATACAAATTATGCAACAATGGGATACCTTTTGTTTGGATTTCCTATCACCAAATGGCTAAAATCCAGTATTGGGATAATCCCTTACAGCAATGTTGGTTACGATATCGTTGATAAACAAAACCTTACCGGAATAGGCAATACCAATTTTTTCTATAAAGGTTCCGGCGGACTGAATCAATTTTATGTAAATTTTGGTGCACAGCTCACCAAAAATTTGTCAGTTGGAGCTACTTCTTCGTATTTGTTTGGAAAAGCAAATCTGGCAAAGTTTATTTATTTCCCCGATTCTACCGGAATTCTTCATACCAGGATTGATAATTACATCGAAGTTGGTGATCTGACTTATGATTTTGGTATTCAGTATAAAAAACCTATCGGGAATGATCTAACTATTGGATTTGGTGCTATTTACGCGCCAAAACAAAATGTTTCAGCCATCGAAAATTATCTTGCACGAACCTATTCAGGATCATCAACTGGTGTTGAATATTATAGAGATACCATCGAAAGCCGGATCGAAAATCGTGGTGTACTGGTTATTCCAGAAAAATACGGTTTTGGTGTCATGCTAAAGAAAAAGGAAAACTGGATGGTGGGAGCAGATTATTCCTGGCAAAACTGGAGTAAATACAAAGCTTTTGGGGTTAGCGACTCGCTGCAAAACAGCATGCAGTTTTCGATCGGTGGCGAATTCCAGCCTAATAGAAATGCCGTAACCAGTTATTGGAAATTGGTGACCTACCGTTTGGGTTTTAGGTACAACAAAACATACCTCGAAGTAAGAAATACACAAATCAATGAGTTTGGTATTAGTTTTGGAGTAGCTTTGCCAATTCCGCGATCCTTATCAACAGTAAATTTTGGGGTTGAAGTTGGCCGGACAGGAACAACAGCTTCAAATTTGATCCAGGAAAATTTCGTTAAATTTACGCTTGGAATTGATATTTGGGAAAGATGGTTTGTAAAAAGGAAGTACAACTAATTAATTTTTATTTATTATTTATTTTAAGTTATTGATTATCATTAAATTATCAATCAATATGAAAACAGTTAAATGGGTATTTATTGCAAGTTTTATCGCAGTCTTTGGTTTTAGTAATCTTGCAATTGGTTCGACCAATACTGGCAGTAAGTTTCTGATGCCTCAGGATAAAGGGAAATATGGAAACGACAGTGTAAAATGTGTTGAGAATTTATCCCTGTATCGTGAATTCTACAAACAGTGGAAAGCCAGTGATTTTCAAAATTCGGCTATTAAAGACGCTATTGGCTCATGGCGCTGGGTTTTCTTAAATTGTCCGCAATCCTCTCAGTACATTAATATTGATGGTTTATCAATGATGGATTATTGTTTGAAAAACGCCAAAACTGATAAGGAAAAATCCGCTTACATTGATACAATTATGATGCTTTACGATAATCGGATAAAATATTTTGGAAAAGAAGGCTATGTTTTAGGACGCAAAGGTTCTGATCTTTTTAAATATGCTCCCGAAGATTACGAAAAAGCATACTATATTTTCAAAAAATCAATCGAATTGCAGGGCAACAGCTCCGAGTCGTTTGTTCTGGTTTATTATTTCCGTACAGCAATTAAAATGGTTGATGATTCTAAAATCGAAAAAGGCTATCTGGTTGAACTTTACGATAACCTCAGTAATATTATCTCCTTTAATGTTGCGGCTAAAAAAGGCAATCCTGCCGAGTTAACCGAATGGGAAAATGTAAAAGGAAACGTTGACCTGGCATTCGAACCTTATGCTTCCTGCGAAAACTTAATCGAAATATTTTCAAAGAAATTTAACGAATCACCCGATAATGTTGATTTATTGAAGAAAATTACCAACATTCTCGACAAAAAAGACTGTACCGATTCTCAACTGTTCTTCGATGCATCAGTTAATCTAAACAAGTTGGAGCCATCTCCCGAATCGAGTTATTTTATTGCAAAAATGCTTGTCAAGAAAGAAAAGAATCAGGAGGCCATTCCATTCCTTGAGGCAGCATTGAGTATCGAAAACGAAAATACAAGGTCAGATATTTATCTTATTCTTGCCAGTATTTACAATGCATCAAAGGATTATCAGACATCACGCAGCAATGCGCGCAAATCAATCGAACTAAAACCAAGTCAGGGAAAAGCTTATCTGATAATTGGTGACATGTATGCTTCGAGTGCCGAAAGCTGTGGTGACAACGACCTGACAAAGAAAGCCGCTTATTGGGCAGCAGTTGATAAATTTTATGAAGCCAAAAAAGCCGATCCTTCGGTTGAAGATTATGCTCAGAAACTCATCGAAGCTTATTCAAAACAATTTCCAATTATGGAGACCTTATTTTTCTATAATTTAAATGTAGGCGATTCATACACAGTTGGCTGCTGGATTAATGAAAAAACAATTATCAGGGTTTCCAGGTAAACAATAAACCTTTGACGGGTTAGAAATAATGTGCCAAGAAAACAAATAAAAAATATCAGTACTTTTTCCGTAAAAAGCATTATTGTGATTTTTTTCGCAGTAATGCTTTTTGCATGTGAAAACAGTATGAAAACGATTAATTTGATAAGCAACAGCGATACACTTCCTGCCGAGTCAGCCAGAGACATCGAAGTAATTTACAGCGATTCAGGTAAAATGCTTATCAAGCTTATCGCTCCAAAACTGGATCGGTTTCAAAAAAAAGACGAACCCTACATGGAGTTTCCCGAAGGCCTTAAATTGTTGTTTTACGATTCGGCGATGAATGTAAAAACACAACTTACCGCAAATTATGGCATTAGCTGGGAAAACAAAAAACTGATGGAAGTCAAGAACAATGTGGTGATTACTGATTTTGAAAAAGTTGAAACACTCAATACTGAGCAAATTATCTGGAATCAAAAAATCCGCAAAATTTACTCAGAGGTTTTTGTAAAGCGCACTACACCTGATGGAGTTCTTTATGGGGACGGCTTTGATGCAGATGAATCGCTTAGAACTTATAAATTGCGAAATCCCCGTGGCGTTTTTACCGTTGAAGATGATGTTGATAAATGACATAACTTTTTATTTGACTATTTTTTTGATTGCTCCTCCCTGTATTTTCTTCCCCATAAATTTCCAACTGTACCAGCTTTTCCGGGTTTTTCCTTCAAGCGACCATTACATAGCGAGATGCCCTGAATGAGCTATTTGATATAGTTTTTGCTTGTATTATTACAGTTTTCTAGTTTAAAAATGCAAGAGCTAACCTTCAAAAATTGACAAGAATCGCCAATAGCTTTGCCTATTCTTTTCTTTATTCATACTTTATCTTAAAAAAAATTTCCCCGT
>CAIYZW010000358.1 GCA_903930725.1 uncultured Bacteroidota bacterium | reverse complement strand
TCAAGGCTTTCGCCGAAAGGTACCAAAATATCCTCAGTATCCACCACCAGGAGAGTGAGGCTGAAAACCATCTTTTTAAAGATAAATCGGGCTGGATTATTGAGAATATGAAAAAAGTTGGAATAGATTATTCCTGGTTTGAAGCCACCGGGAAATCGCCGCTTGAATCAATCGCTGGCTTTTTGCCAAAAAATAACAGCATCCTGCTTGTTCACAACACTTTAAGCACCGTATCAGACATTAATTTTGCACAAAATACTTTCGAAAACCTACATTGGTGCTTTTGCCCAAACGCCAATCTGTACATCGAAAACCTGCTACCTGATTTGCCGGTTTTTCTTAATAAAAATCTGAAAATTACTCTGGGAACCGACAGCTTGGCTTCAAATCACCAGCTTTCGATACTCGCCGAAATGAAAACAATTTCGGCTGCATTTCCTGAAATCCCATTAGAAGAAATTTTAAAGTGGGGAACACTAATTGGTGCCAATTTTTTGAATTTAGAAAGTAAACTCGGCAGTTTCGATAAAGGGAAAATCCCTGGAATAAATTTGATTCCGATAAAAAATGATGGCAAAATGAAGCTCAGCAAGGAAAACAAGGTACAAGTCATCAACTGAAAAGGACTTTTTTAGAAATTACTTCGATTACTCAAGCAACGACAATTTCCAAAGGTCTTTCTTGCTCATTCTCAGGATGGGTTTTATGGCCATCAAACCGGTTTTTCCGATGGACTTTTGCAGCGATTTCATTTCTTTAAAATAGTTGTCAAGGCCGGGGATTTTTATCACTTCAAAACCACTTTCTTTAAGCAAAAGGTTTCGTTTTGCTTTTATCGAAAGCTCCAGAAACAATGATACGTAAGTCAACATATCAAAAACCACCAAAGGCGTAAACCGGTTTTTTATTGATAATAAATATTCCCCGGAACGCGTCGAAGCAAAGTTTCCTTTTTTTATCATCTGCAACATTTTTACCTCAGCATCAAATTCTATTTCAAGCCAGTTTCGCAACGAGTTTTCGTTTGAAGTAAAAATAAAAATGATAATCGTTGGCAATGCAATGATAATGAAGATTGTAAAAATGATGGGGGAGAACAGAAACCAGTTAAACAGAAAATGGATTGAAACCGCAATCAGCCAACCGAAAATTACCGGAAGCAAACTGCTCTTTTGCCGGCTAATAGCCTGCATGATTACCATCGAAGCTACTGCAATTGTTCCACCGTGCATCATCGCCGTCCCAAATCCGCGAACCATCCAAAGGATGATATTGTCACTTTGAAGTTCGTGAAGATAAAACAGGTTTTCGATGAGCGAAAAGCCCGCTCCAACTCCAAAACCGTAAATTGCGCCATCTATCATAAAACCGACTTTGTTCCATTTGATTAAGATTAAGATAATCAGAATTTTTAAGGATTCTTCGACAAATGGCGGGAAAATTTTCAGCGCCAGATTTTCATCATGAATAAATGCACCATTTATCAGGCTGGTATTTAGATAATAAGCCAGGATTGCGCTTATCATTCCCCAGATCAGACAGACAAAAATCAGTTTTTTTTTGATTAATTTAAAACTATCGAGGAGAACAAGAAATAGAAGAAAAAGAAGAACCGGAACAAGACTTAAAAATATTTTAACTGTAATCATCTGAAATCATTTTTAAAGCAATTTCAAAGATAGCATAAGTAAATTTAGGAATTGAAAAGCAATTTCAGGAAAACGAGAAAATCGTTTTTACAAAGCCATTGGATGGGCAAAAAAAAAGCTCCCCGAAACCAGGAAGCCTTTTCTTTTCTAATATTTGATTTTATAATCTTAGTACATTCCACCCATGCCGCCCATGCCGCCTGGAGGCATTCCACCCGGCATTCCGCCTTCTTTTTCGTCCTTGTTTTCGGCAAGAACGCATTCGGTGGTAAGCAACATACCTGCAATTGAAGCAGCGTTTTCGAGTGCAACACGTGCAACTTTGGCAGGATCAATAACACCAGCATCAAAAAGGTTTTCGTAAACTTCAGTCCTGGCGTTAAATCCATAATCGCCTGTTCCTTCTTTTACTTTGTTTACAACTACCGAACCTTCTAAACCAGCGTTTTCAACAATCTGACGAAGTGGTTCTTCTAAAGCCCTTCTCATGATTGAGATTCCGGTATTTTCGTCTTCGTTTTCGCCTCTTAAATCTTTAATGGCAACAATAGCACGAAGATAAGCAACACCACCACCAGGAATAATTCCTTCTTCGATGGCTGCGCGGGTAGCATTTAAAGCATCGTCAAAACGATCTTTCTTTTCTTTCATTTCGACTTCGCTTGCAGCGCCAACGTAAATTACAGCAACACCACCGGCCAATTTGGCAAGTCTTTCCTGTAATTTTTCTTTGTCATAATCAGATGTTGTACTTTCGATCTGTTTCTTAATCTGGGCAACGCGTCCATCAATAGCTTCCTTGTCACCTTTACCGCTAACTATTGTAGTATTTTCTTTGTCAACGGTGATTTTTTCAGCATTACCAAGATAATCCAGAGTTGTATCTTCGAGTTTGTACCCTCTTTCTTCCGAAATAACGGTACCACCTGTGAGGATGGCGATATCTTCGAGCATTTCTTTACGACGGTCGCCAAAGCCAGGAGCTTTAACAGCAACAACTTTAAGTCCGCCTCTTAATTTATTTACAACAAGGGTTGCCAAAGCTTCGGTTTCAACATCTTCGGCAATAATCAACAAAGGATGACCACTTTGGGCTACTTTTTCGAGGATTGGCAGTAAATCTTTCATGACCGAAATCTTTTTGTCATGAATTAAAATGTAAGGGCTTTCGTAAACGGTAGCCATTTTCTCGGTGTCGGTTACAAAATATGGCGAAATGTATCCACGGTCGAACTGCATTCCTTCAACTACATCAACGTAGGTATCGGTACCTTTTGCAGCCTCGATGGTGATAACGCCTTCTTTTTTCACTTTACCCATCGCCTCTGCAATGATTTTTCCGATAGTATAATCGTTGTTTGCCGAAATTGATGCAACCTGTTCGATTTTTTCGGTGCTGTCGCCAATACTTTTTGCCTGTTTTTTCAGATCAGCAACAACAGCGATAACGGCTTTGTCGAGGCCTCTTTTAAGATCCATTGGATTTGCTCCAGCAGTAACGTTTTTAATACCGGTTGTAAAAATTGATTGTGCCAGAACAGTTGCTGTTGTTGTTCCATCACCAGCAATGTCGTTGGTTTTTGATGCAACTTCTTTTACCATTTGAGCACCCATGTTTTCGATGGGGCTTTTTAGATCAACTTCTTTTGCAACAGTTACACCATCTTTTGTAACTATCGGCGCACCGAATGATTTATCAATAATTACATTGCGGCCTTTTGGGCCTAATGTTACTTTTACTGCATTCGACAAGGCATCAACGCCTTTTTTCAATGATTCTCTTGCTTCGAGACCAAAAATTATATCTTTTGCCATTTTACTTAGATTATTATATTTTTTTTGATTTAAACTAGTGATAATTAAACTATTGCAACAACATCAGATTCGCGCATGATAAGGTAATCCTTACCTTCGATACTGATTTCGGTACCGGCGTATTTGCCGTATAAAACAACATCGCCTTCTTTTAATGTCATTGGTTCATCTTTTTTACCTGGACCAACGGCAACTACTTTTCCTCTTTGTGGTTTTTCTTTGGCAGTATCAGGAATAATGATTCCGCCAGCAGTTTTTTGTTCAGCTTGTGCAGGTTCAATAATAACCCTGTCAGCTAATGGTTTGATGTTTACTTTTGTCATACTTCTTAAATTTTTATACTTAAATTAAAATTGTTTTGGTCATTTTTAAAGACATCGCCGGTTTATCATAATTTGTGCCAAAGCAGGTTTCGAAGCTAATTGGACATTTAAGGAATGTAATTACCGAAATGTTGTCAGGTTATTTATTTGAATAAGATAAAGCTGTTGTCAGAAAACCAATCATATTAACCATTCTGTCAATTAAATCCCGGCCTTTAACATGGATTTTTGGTGAAAAGCTTCTGTAAACAAGCGTGATTACGAAGGCCTGACTGAATAACCACGCAGGCTGGAACAATTTTGATGAGGTGAATGGAAATTCCGGGTTAATCAAACTTCAGAGCAAAAAAAATGTCAGAATATCTGTGACATTCTGACATCGAAGTAATGCTTTTTGAATTTTTTCAGGACAATCGCTAATCCTAATTTTCGGAATCGTCAGTTTTTTCGCCTGCTGGTAATGGAGCCGGAGTAGATGGTAAATCTTTTAAGGCACCCCTGATTTCGGTATCAGTTGATTGGTTTTCGGTAACTACTAATGTTGGTTTAAGAAAATCCATTGATACAACCAAAACGAAAAATAACATTGCAATTGCTAAACCCCAGGTTGCTTTTTCGAGAAAATCGGCTGTTTTGCGCACACCCATGTACTGGTTTGAACCGGCAAAGTTTGAGGCAAGTCCTCCACCTTTGGAGTTTTGAACCAAAACAACAAGTACTGTTAGTACTGCAATAATTAAAATTAAAACCACTATTAAAACGTACATATTATCAAGTATTTAGATTATGATCTTCTTTTATTTTTTTGATAAGGGCTGCAAAGTAACTAC
>CAIYZW010000357.1 GCA_903930725.1 uncultured Bacteroidota bacterium | reverse complement strand
ATTCCTTTTTGCTGCTTAAGAACAGAAACGGTTTTTCCGGCTTCGTCTTCGATTTCATCCATAAATGAGAGGTCGGCAAACTGACTGATCAATCCAAACAAACCATTACCCTTGCCAATTTTTACCGACAAAGCAACTTTCCCGGAGCGGTCGTTGTTAACGGTTATTTCCTCAACAATCTCAACACAACTTTGTAGCAACAACAAGGATGTTACCGAAAAAAGGAGGATAAATCTGGCGCGAAATTCTTTAATCAATTTCAATATTTACTTTTTTAAGATGAGCCTTTAAAACGATGAAGTTGGGATTTCATTACAGGGGGCATGGAAGAATGGAAGAATGGAATGATGGAATGATGGGAAAATGGGATAATGAGATAAAAGCCTGGAATCTTCCGCTTTGCGCCCAGCGCTTCTCGCTAAGCTCGTTTTTTTATATCCAGCAAAACTTTCCCCGAATCTCTCAGTAAACCCACCGACCATCTGATAATCACAAAAGAACTTATAATCGCCCCAAGTGCATCAAGCCAGACAATATCGTAAAGCATGGCCCCGGTTAAGCCAACAATGGCAGTTACGCTGGTTAGGGCATCGGCAATTACATGGAGGTAGGCAGCGCGGATGTTGTGGTCGGAATGTTCGTGTTTATGGCTCAGTACAAAAGCGCTGGCTATGTTTACCAAAAGCCCGATTATAGCAACCAGAATTGCATCCTGATAATTGATTGGAGCGGGGTTATAAAGCCTTTGGATGGCTTCAAAAAGGATGACAAAAGCAAAAATAAGTAACATCATTCCGCTGCTGTAGCCTGATAAAGAGAGGATTTTTTCAGGATTGCCGCTGAAATTTCCTTTCACCGAAATCCGCCGAATAAAAACGTAGGCGAGCCAGCTCAACCCAATGGCCAGAACGTGCGAACCCATGTGAATGCCGTCGGCAAGCAAAGCCATCGAATGGGTTGATAGTCCAAAGAAAATCTCAACAACCATCGTAATAGCGGTAAGAAAAACAACCCATTTTGTTTTGATCTCGTTGTTGGTATTGTTGTGATTGAGTTTTCCTTTCATCTGTTCGGGTTTCAAATTATAGTAAATGCAACAATTCTATTCCTGCAGGATATTAATTTCAAGTTTTTCATCCAGTTTGCGAAAGTAAAAATTATCGGTCAACTGCTATAAAAAGCCACTTCAACATTTAAAACCCCGAAATAAACCGGAATGGCTTTTTCCGCTCAAATCCATTGTTTATGCAGGTTGCACTGTTCTTTTAATTTTGATCATGTTTTCTGGCAGCAATCATTTCACCATTTTCAAAACACCTCTGGCAAATAAAGTTGTTATTAATTTGTTAATAAATGTCATATCTTAGATATTTGAATAATTTTGCCTGTTTTTTTATGTCAAACTATAAATACCGAATAATAATGAAAAAGCTAATCCTGATTTCTTTTTTCTCCCTGATGTTGAGCACCTGCTTTGCACAAACCGCCGTAAATTTTAACTGTAATGATTGCACCGGTGCAAACCATGATCTTTTTACCGAACTTGACGAAGGAAAAGTAATTGTTATTTGCTGGGTGATGCCATGCAGCGCCTGCGTTGGACCTTCTTTGACTACTTCAAACGTTGTCAGAAGTTTTGGTACAACAAATCCTGACAAAGTTAAATTGTATCTTGTTGATGATTATGCAAACACAAACTGCAACTCGATAAATAGCTGGGCCAACAGCAATGGAATTCTGCCAACAGCCATGTTTTCCAATTCAGCCATTAAAATGGATGATTATGGCTCGACGGGGATGCCAAAGGTTGTTGTTGTTGGTGATGTAAACCATGCCGTTTTTTACAATGCAAACAATTCGGTAAATGCCAGCGCACTTCAAACGGCCATCAACACCGCCATTGATGCTACCATAACCGGAGTGCCGGAAAGTTCAGGCACATCCTCAAAATTCAGTATCTTCCCAAATCCTTCTAATACAAGCGCTTCAATTGTTTTTTCGTTAGAAAAACCTTCGGATGTTAAAGTTGACATCCAGGATCAGCTTGGACATGAAGTTTCTGAAATGGCATTTGCCGGGCTACCACAAGGAGAGAACACCATTGAGATCAGCACTGCTGGCCTGAGTAACGGGATTTACTTTATCAGATTAACCGAAGCCACCCGAAGCAGGATGATTAAAGTTGCCGTTGCTCACTAATCGTTATCACCCAAAACATGTATTCATCAGGCTTTTATGCTTTGTGATGAATTATTATAACTACAGATTTCTGGTTAAACTAAAACGAGCGTCCGAATGAAAGCACTTTTCCTAACCTTTATTGCCTTGTTTTTTTATTCAGGCGTTTCTTTCGCCCAATGCTGTGCCGGAGGATCCGGCAGTCCTGTTGCCGGTGGAACATCTCAGGGAGTTTTGGCTGCACAACAGTTCGAAATTAACACCAACCTCCAGTTCATCAACAGTTCGAAATTCTACACCGCCGATTCACCAAACGCCACAAAGTATTTCGACCAGTTTAAAAGTGCTTACCAGTATTTTAGGTTTGCTTATGGAGTGACAAAGGATTTTACCATGTCAATCGAATCCGGCAATTATTTTTATAAAGAAGAAACCGGCCTCAACAACGACGCATCAAAAACCTACACATCTCAAGGCATAAGCGATCTCATTATTTTCCCGCGTTACGATATTTTAAACGTATCTACCGAAAAGGCCAAAACCGAAATCACCATTGGTTTAGGATATAAAATTCCCATCGGCGGCTACAACGATTCGACGGGAAATGTAGAGCCTTTTTCAGGGGCGACTTATTATGTCAGAAATCCACGGGCGGTGCAGCTTACCTCCGGTGCGCAGGATATTATTTTTTATACATTTCTATTCAGGGGTTACCCCAAACAGGACCTTCGATTTTTTGCCAACGCGCTTTATATAAAAAAAGGCTGGAACCCGCTGGGCGAAAAGATGGGCGATTTTGCTACGGTTGGTCTTTTTGTTAGCAAATCGTTTTTCCCTAAGCTGGGAACCACGCTTCAGTTGCGGGGAGAATTGATTGCGCCGATGGAAATCAATAGAGTTATCGAGGAAAACGATTTCCAATCCGATAATACCGCATCGGGTTACAAAAAAGTGTTTTTGACGCCGATGATCAATTACTCCATTGGGAAATTTAATGTGTATGCTCTCCTTGATATTCCGGTTTATCAATATGTAACCGGAACCCAGGTAGGAACACAGTTTCAGGCCACGGCAGGAATCACCTTCCGGTTTTTCGCCATGAAAAGCAAGGTTGATAAATTAGAGATGGGCGATTACTCCTGCCCGATGCATCCCGACGTAACGTCATCTTTTAAAGGCGCATGCCCCAAATGCGGGATGGATCTGGAGTTGAAGAAATAAGCTGCACTTTTCGTTAACCTTCCTGTCTTTTTCTCAATACCGTTTTAGATTTCTTACCTTTGTAAAATTGGTGAGTTAGTCAAAAAAAACACGGATATGAATCAAAAAGCAGCCCTTGTTTTAGGAAGTGGAGGTGCCCGTGGAATTGCCCATATCGGGGTAATCCATGAACTTGTAAGAAATGGCTTTGACATCAATTCGATTGCCGGTTCTTCGATGGGCGCCCTGGTTGGCGGTGTTTATGCTTGCGGGAAGCTGGATGAATACGAAGTATGGATGTGTTCCCTCAGCAAAATGGATGTGTTCAACCTGGTGGATTTTACACTGAGTACCAGCGGAATCATTAAAGCCGATAAGGTTTTTAAGGAGATTCGTAAATTTATTCCCGACCAACAAATCGAAGACCTGCCTTTAAAATATGCAGCCGTTGCCACCGACCTTCATCATTCCAAAGAAATCGTAATTAACCGGGGAAGTTTATTTGAAGCTATCCGGGCCTCTATCTCAATCCCATTAATTATCACACCGGTTCTTAAAAGCGACACACTTTTTGTTGATGGCGGTGTTTTGAATCCTGTCCCGGTAAATCGGGTATTCCGGCAGGAAGGCGACATCCTGGTGGCAGTTAATGTAAACGCACAAATCTCTTATCAACAGCCGGAAATTGTTAATCCTGACTGGCATTTTCTCGAAAAAATCAACAGCAGCAAATTGAAGGAATTTCAGGAAAAGTTATCCAGCCTTTTCCCGCCATCCAAAAAAGAAAAAACCGGTTATTTTAATCTGATCAGCGAAACTTCAAGTTTGATGCTTTCACAGATTTTGAAGCTTACCCTCGAAATGAATCCGCCGGATTTGCTGATTGAAGT
>CAIYZW010000356.1 GCA_903930725.1 uncultured Bacteroidota bacterium | reverse complement strand
TGCACGCTTTCTGACTGCCTTTGCCATAATACCTTGCATTTGTTTCTACAAATATCAGGATAATTTCCTTATTATCAAATAGAAAACAATTTTTCAGCAGACCCTACTTAACTATTGAAAGTAGATTCGTCAGCAGTCGGACACGTGACGCAGATTGCGCGGATTAACACGGATCGGATTCTATAGCCAGTTGTTCAATCGGGTATGCTATTTTTGTTCTTTGCATTTCTTATCTGCGTTCATCCGTAACATCTGTGTCATCTGTGTTCTTTTTTTTGGAACGCGGATGACGCGGATTGGGCGGATTTCCACTGATAATTTGTTATAATTTGACTGGGCATGAACTGCGTTTTTAAAATCAAATAATACGCTGTAATTCATTATCATATCCTGAATTTGATACTCAGTTTATGCCCGCTCAGCATATAATTACAAAAGATTCCTTAAAAGAAAGCCCTCATCATCTGTCAAAAAAGCTTCTCCATGACCAGGATAAAATGTGGTGCCGGGTTTTAGTAAGGTTTTTATACTTCGACAGGCCATAAACTGTATTTTGTGTAATCAAATAATACACTGTATCTCATTATCATACCCTGAAGTTGATACTCAGTTTATGCCCGCTCAGCATATAGCTTTTGTAATGAGTTGGCATAAGCATTACGGTTGCTGTGTGGAAAGGTGAGTGGGGGTTTGGTGTTGTTGAGTAGGGTATCTCCGGTAAAAACTGCATCATTGATAAAAATGCAAACGCTGCCGGCGTTGTAGCTGAGGGTTTAAAGGTAAGTAAGTGTCATAGTCTTACTGGATTGTTAGTAGTTAATGATTGTTTTCCACTCAAACCGGGAAATATTCTTAACATTTTCGTCAAACTCTATCCCAACAAGAAATACTTCTTTACCTTGAGCGAGGTACTTTTGCTGGTATTTCCTTTCCTGAATTTGTTGAAGGGCATTTTTTGGATTTGATTTCATCTTAAATTCAAAAATAAAAATTCCGGTGTTTGTCAGGATGGTTAAATCAATTTTGCCCTTGTTGGTGGTATCCTCAGGAATGGTATGAAATCCCTGGGCGGCAAAAAAAGCATAAAACATCGAACTAAAAAAACCTTCAAAATGGGCTATGTCATTGTTGCGATACCAGTCGTGGGGAATGCTTGCAAAAAAGGATACAAAGGCTGGTTCCAGATCCTGCGGCTTGTTTTGTGAAATGGCATAATACACCCTTTTATAAAGTTCACTTCGCGAACTTGCGTTACTTCCACTTGTGTAGAGCATCCTCAGCAAGTAATCATTAAGTCCGAGCCTGACTTCATTGTTTGGTATTTTTAGTGTGTAATAAATATGTTCGCCAAGCTGATACGTTTTATGGATCGTGAGGTACCCAGCCTGAAATAACAAGACATTTAATTCGATATTACTCACATCAAATTCGGCAAGCTGGGTGTCGGCAACATCCACATGCTCCATCTGAGGAAGAAAATATTGCTTCTGTTTTATTAATTCCAATAAAAAGGTTGGAGTGCCTGTTTCGAACCAATAAGGTTTGTAGCGCTTTTCCCACAGAAACATCAACACATCGTAAGGGTTATACAAATTGCTTCCTCCGAAATTGTAGCCATCATACCATTCCTTAACTTTCTGCAGGTCAACATCATTAAGATAATCAGTAAAAACGGTTTCGAGATCATGTTGGGTGATGCCGCAAATATCGGCGTACTTTTCTACCAGGGAGATGTCGGTTATATTATTTAATTTACTAAAAATGCTTGTTTTACTAAATCGTGAAACGCCGGTGAGGAAAACAAATTTAAGATAGCGGCTGGCATCCTTTAATACCGAATAAAAACTACTAAGTTGTTCGCGAATTTCGGCAACATTTTCTTTAGTGATATTATCAAGAATAGGTTTATCGTATTCGTCAATCAAGATCACCACTGGCATCCCTGTTTTCCGGAAAACATTGCGAATCAGACTGTAAAACCTCTCAAAAGGGTAGTCTCCATCCAATTGTACCTGAAATTGCTGACCAAACGAATTGATCATATTCAACAGTACTGTACTCAATTCATCAGGTTTCTTTATTCCAAGCCGGCCAAAGCTGATCGAAATTACCGGGTATTTTTTATCCCAATCCCAATTGTTCTCCATAAACAAACCTTTAAAGGAGTCTTTTTCACCGGCAAAAGCAGCACGTAAAGTATCTACAAACAACGATTTTCCAAATCTGCGCGGACGAGAAAGAAAATAATAGGTGTGACCATCATCAACCAAATCCTTGATAAAGCTCGTTTTAT
>CAIYZW010000355.1 GCA_903930725.1 uncultured Bacteroidota bacterium | reverse complement strand
CCCGTGGTATTGATATCAGCTTTGGCGATTAATCGCCATGGACACTATTTCTAAAATTTATAAAATCGGGCATGGCCCATCGAGTAGCCACACGATGGGCCCCCGAAAAGCTGCCGGAATATTTAAGTTGCGTTTTCCTGAAGCGGATCATTTCAGGGTTTTTCTTTACGGAAGCCTTGCCGCCACCGGCAAAGGTCATCTTACCGATGTTGCTGTTGCCGAAGAATTAAAGCCCGTCCGATCCGAAATTTTCTTTAAACCTGAAACAATTCTGGAACTTCATCCCAATGCTTTAAAATTTGAAGCATTGGATAATTCAGGCAAAATTTTAGGCAACTGGACGGCTTACAGCATCGGAGGTGGCGATATTATTGACGATGAAAATCCCGGACGTTCCGAAAACAACGTTTATCCCCACACACGGATGAAGGACATCCTCGAATGGTGCAACGAAAACGGGCGTCAGTTCTGGGAATATGTCGCCGAATTCGACAGCCCGGATTTATGGCCACATCTCACCGAAGTTTGGGAAGTATTGACCGATTCCATCCACCGTGGCCTCGAAAATGAAGGCGTACTTCCGGGCAGCATCAAACTACCGCGCAAAGCATCATCTTATCTTGTAAAAGCAAACGGTTTTAAGGGTTCGGTAAAACGCCGCAGCCAGGTTTTTGCTTATGCACTGGCTGTGGCCGAAGAAAATGCTGCCGGAGGCAAGGTTGTCACGGCGCCTACCTGTGGCTCCTGTGGGGTGATGCCGGCCGTGCTTTATCTTCTGAAGAAAAGTTATGGTTTTTCCGAAATAAAAATCCAGCGGGCCCTGGCCACGGCTGGCCTGATTGGCAATCTGGTAAAGGAAAACGCCTCTATTTCGGGCGCTGAAGTAGGCTGTCAGGGCGAAATCGGGACAGCCTGTGCCATGGCATCGGCAGCAGCAACCCAACTTTTTGGTGGCACTCCGGCGCAAATCGAATATGCCGCCGAAATGGGACTGGAACATCACCTTGGCCTCACCTGCGACCCAATTTCCGGACTTGTACAAATTCCCTGCATCGAGCGAAATGCCTTTGCCGCAGCCCGCGCACTCGATGCCAATAATTTCGCCATTTTATCCGATGGCCGTCACCAGGTTTCGTTTGATAAGGTGGTTTTAACCATGAAACAAACCGGTAAGGACCTTCCCAGCCTATACCGCGAAACCTCGGGCGGGGGCCTGGCGGTGGAGAATCAGGGATAACTAGGGTTATTGGGTGATTTTCTAAGAACATTCAACTCAGGTAGGTTTGTAACCAGCCCGATGATGAAATCAATATTGATAAAGCTTGGTTTCAAATCCGGGCAAACCTAAAATTTTTTACCTTTGGCCTATCATTTTTAAAACGGAATAATATGAATACAATTTCCTTAAACCTGACATTGTCGGGCGAACTTTATGAGCACTTGAACTCTTTTGTAGCAAACGTTTTAAAGGGAAATAATAACGACTTTATTGTGGAGGCAATCGAGCAAAAATTAAAAAACGAAAAAGACCAGTTACAGGTAAAATTAATGCAGGGATACCAGGCTACAAAAGAGGAAGACCTGGCCTTGGTTAAGGAATTTGAGTTTGCCGATTTTGAAAAACTAAAGTAATGAAAAAAGGTGACCTGTACTGGGCTAACTTAGACCCAACGATTGGTGCGGAAATCTCAAAAAAAAAGACCTGTATTAATCGTTTCAAACGACATTAATAATCAATTTGCCGAGACAATTTCGATACTCCCAATTACTAACTTCCACAGGGAAAATCTATCCATTTGAAGTTTTGATAAAGGCAGGGAACGGAAATTTCCTGGAAGATTCAAAAATCAAAGCAAATCAAATCCGTACTATTGACAAACAAAGATTGTTTCAAAAAATCGGAACAATATCAAAATCAACCTTAATAGAAGCTGAAAAAGCAATCCTGATACATCTTGATATTGATTTGTTTTAAAGAATTGTATTACAAGTGTTTATTGCGGACATTAAAAATGAAAACCTACAACCACCCCAAAAAAATACCTACCCGTTTTTACTAATCTTTTCCAACCTGTTTTTATCAACAATAATAATGTCCTTGTCGTGAAGATTGATAATGGCTTCTTGCTCAAAAGATTTAAGCAGTTTCACGGCACTTTCGGTGGAGATGCCGGCAAAATCGGCAATATTTTTTCGGGATAGCAACTGGAAAATATCTGGAAAATCAGTCTTGAGTGAATCGAGATAAAGCAGAATTTCAGCCAGCCGGCCACTCATTTGTTTAAACAACACATTACGAAGTGTTTCGAACAAGTTGGTATTTTGGGCACAGTAACGCTTGATGAGGTTAAAACCAAATTCCCCGTTTTGCTTTACAACATGGGCAATGGTTTCTTTTTCGACCAAAATTACCTGGCAGTCGGTGAGGGTAACCGATGAATAATTAAACGTGTTTTTTGAGAAAACCGACGACAAACCAACAAATTCGCCAGGTTTGATGATCCGGAGGTTAAAACTCCTGTTTACATCACCTTCGATGTATTGAATGGCTAACCCCTTAATGATAAAAAGCGCATACGACGCAAAAGCTCCCTGTTTGGTCAGGTTGTCGCCTTTCCGGAAAAGAACCTGTGTTTTGCTGGCTTTCACCAAATCCGTTTCCTCAGCCGAAAGCATCTGAAAACATAAAGCATTGATATCACAAAAAAAGTCGTGGTCAGTATCAAGAATGGTTTTCATGAATAGATTATCTAAAATATTTTCCGCAAAGTTATCCTAAATCAATTAAAAAGTTGTTCCAATTCAACTCCAGTCATGACAAATTAGGTTTCAAAAGGTCACCCAGCTCCTGCTATGTTGGTAATTTTGCAGCATCAAATTCGATGGTACGGTCAAATTAATTTTCAGTAAAAACTACCATGGATTTTTAAAAAAGTAGAAAATATAACCAAATAATTTTTAAAACTATGTTGTACACAAATTTAGAACACATCGAATCGGTGGCTGAACACGCCAAAATACTGAGCGAAAACGAAAATATAATGGTAATCTGCGGGCGTATGGGGCCCATGTGCATCCCGGTTTACGGCATTGCCGAAGAACTCGAGGATGAATACAAACATGTAAAATTCTGTGACCTTGAATTCGACAATCCGACATCAAGTGTTATCCGCAATTTGCCCGAAGTGCGCGGTTTTATGGGCATTCCTTTTACCATTTATTACAAAAACGGCAAAGTAGTTAAGGCAACTTCAAGTATTCAATCAAGGCCACAGGTTACTTCAATATTAGACCAACAGTTTGGTGCTCCATCAAATTAAATGTTTAAATGGATACAAAAAATCATTACGATACCATTGTGATAGGTGCAGGCCCTGCCGGATTGACGGCAGGGATCTACCTTTCGCGGGCCAGGCTTAAAACGCTCATTTTAAATGAGGGAACTGTTGGCGGGCAAATGGTGCTAACACATGAAATTGCCAATTATCCGGGTGTTGAAAGCATCAGCGGCTACCAGTTGGCCAACATCATGAAAAAGCAGGCCAAAAACTTTGGATGTCAAATCATCGCCAATATTATCATCAAAAATATCCAGTTTGAAGGTGAGATTAAAAATGTAACGCTGAGTGATGGCCGCAGTTTTACAGCCGACAGCATCATTTTAACGCCCGGAGGCCGGTCACGAACGCTGGGCATGCCCGGTGAAGACATCTTTAAAGGAAAAGGAATTTCGTACTGTGCCACCTGCGACGGCGATTTTTTTACTGATAAAGAAATTGTAGTTGTTGGCGGAGGAAATTCAGCGCTCGAAGAGGCAGTGTCGCTCACCAAATATGCCAGTAAAGTTACTATTGTTCATCAGTTCGACCATTTCCAGGCTTTTGAATTTGCCATCGAAGAAGCCAGCAATCATCCTAAGATTAGTTTTATCATGGAATCAACCATAACGGCTTTTTATGGGACCGAAAACCTCGAAAGTGTTGATATTAAAAATCTTAAAACCAACCAAACCACCAATTTCAAAACCGATGGTATTTTCATTTTTATCGGATACATCCCAAACACCGAATTCATCAAAGGAAAGATCGGATTAAACAATTGGGGCGAAATCGTTGTTAATACCGACATGTCAACCAATATCGAAGGCGTTTATGCTGCCGGCGACAGCATTGCAAAACGCTATCGCCAGGTTACCACCGCTGTTGCTGATGGAACGGTGGCAGCACTTGCTACTTCAAACTATCTTAACGAAATAAAATCGAAACGAAAAAATTTAATACCCGCATAAAATGGAAATTGTATTCATGGTAATTGGAGGTGTACTTATTGGTATTGTGGTACTTATGTTTATTGCCAAAGCTAAATTAAAAAATATGCCTTTGGCTGAAGACCACAAAAATATCCTTACGCTGACCGATAAAAACTTTCAGCAGCTCACAAAAAACAAAATTGTACTGGTTGATTTCTGGGCAAGCTGGTGCGCCCCCTGCCGCATGATGGCTCCTGTACTTAACGATGTTGCCAACGAATTAAGCGGCAATTATCAGGTAGGCAAGGTAAACATCGAGGAATTCCATTCGCTGGCGCAAAAGCATCAGGTGCGGAGTATCCCGACTTTAATTTTGTTTAAAAACGGTGTCGAGGTTAACCGTTTCGTCGGCATTAAGCCTAAAGAATATTTACTCAAACAGATTCAGAATTACCGTTAAACCGTCTCTTCTTCTTAGATGTCAGGACTTTCCAAAAGAAAGCCATAACAGGATTTCCGAATATCTGTTTACAAACCTAAGCTTGTTACTGCAGGCTTAGGTTTTTTGCTTTTATGGTCGTCAATTGAATGAAGATAGCCAGGTTTATCCGGCTTCTGATAAAAACCTTCAAAAGTAGCGTGAATAAATAAATTTCGAATAAGTGGAAGTAAATTTTTACTTTTACCTGTGAAATTGATTTGGAAAACAGAGGATATTCAAAACCACTAAAACCGAACCGATATTTATGAAAAATGGTGCAAAACTCGTTTTAGTAGGTTTATTGTTTATCGTTTTTGTGTTTATTTTAGGTCTTGTAATTCTCGATAACAACAGCAGTACTTTAAAACTCCTCCTTTCACTTGGGTTCTTCTATATTGTAAAATCAATGTGGCCAAGGCCTGAAGAAAACGATTAGCAAATCAACATTGTCTTGTTTTAATGTCAAAAAAAACAACGCTGATAATTTTCATCAAACTATAAAAAACCATTTCGTCACGCTAAAAGGCGGTTTCGTCATCAAAAAAGGGGGTTTCGTCATGGTTGGTCGCCAAAATGGAAATTTTTGATTTATCTTTGAGTTTAAAAAAAAGTGTAATCGAAAGCATAAATTAATTTCTAAAAACCACGGTCATGAAAAACATTATCAAACGTTCGATTTACCCATTAATGCTGGGATTTATGATAGTCCTGTTTAATGGTTGCGAGAAAGACGAAGAAGGCCAATTACCCATCGTAGAAACAAATGCACTTTACAACCTTACCAGTATTGGTGCGTTTTGCGAAGGAAATATTACCTCCGATGGTGGTGCAAAAATTACGAACCGGGGTTTTTGCTGGAGTTTGGATTCTTCTTCTGCCATAGTTTCTAATCCAACATCTGCCGGTATGGGGAAAGGCTATTTTACCGTCAAGATGTTTGGATTAAATCCCAGGACAACTTATTATGTTCGGGCTTTTGCCTCCAACAGGGTGGGAACTACGTATAGTGAGGTAATGATGTTTAAAACGCCAGGCGACGAAATTGTGTTCAACCCCTCAAAAACCTACGGAACCGTTACTGATGTTGATAATAATACTTACAAAACCATTAAAATCGGAAATCAGACCTGGATGGCTGAAAACCTAAAAGTAATCACATACAACGACTCCGTTGCAATTCCTCTTTTCAGCGACGACATGGGATGGCGAAACCGTGAAGCTTTCAATTTGCCGGTTTATTGCGGGACATACAATAATGTACTGGCTTTTAAGGACATCTATGGTGCTTATTATAATTGGAATGTGGTAAATACTGGTAAACTCTGCCCAACCGGCTGGCACGTCCCTTCCGAAAACGAATGGCAGGCCTTATGCAATTATCTCGGTGGCGCCGGTGTGGCTGGCAGCAAACTTAAAGAAACCGGATCAAACCATTGGTGGTATAATCAGAGTGCTGAGGCAACAAATGAATCTGGTTTTACCGCACTTCCCGGAGGCGGGGGATTAGGCAGTGGCTCATTTACCAGCATCGGTGGATATGGTTACTGGTGGTCATCCACCATGACAGCCGACAGCAACGCCGTAAAATTCAATATTTACTGTAGCGATGATGGCGTTTTTAGGTATGAAATAAATCCGCGATATGGTTTTTCTGTTCGCTGCATTAAGGATTCTCAGGAAGAATGACTCAAAATGGAGGATTTGCCGGTCAATCCTGTAATTTAATCACCGCAGTGACGTCTAAATTAGCTATCCGATAAAATATCAAATTGATAACAGTGTTATTTTATCCAAAATGGAGACCAGCAACCATTTCAAAAACGGGGCGTATTCCGAAAAGCCTCAAGAGTAGGAGTAAAAATTATTATCTATTACAGTATGAAAAAATTAGTTTTTGTTTTGTTTACTGTGCTGGCGATTACTGCCGGAAGTTATGCACAGGAGTTTAAAGTTGTAACGATTGTAGAATCCATTGTTCCTGGCGGTGCAGGTCGTTCGCGGATTATCGAAAATCAAACCGACATTAACGCAGCCGATTTTACTACCCAACGCACCGAAGGCAAGGACAGCAAGCAAAAGGACGTTGACAGATCAGATGCAAAGGTTGATGCTTTTGCCGAAACCAAGTTGCTGAACTTTTATAGTCTTGCAGGAATTAATTTCCAGAACATCGCCTCAAACGATGCGCTGATTTCGTCAAAAATCAATGAGCTTGTTAAAGAGGGTTGGAAATTGACCTTTGTTGCCAGCGCTGTTGAGAGCGATGCAGGCAAAGATGATGGCCAGGGAATTTTTATCACCCGCCTCTTTTTCCTGAAGTAATCAGGTACAAAAACAAAATCAATATTTTGGCAGGATTATCGGGCTTTAGAGGTGATAATCCTGCTTTTAATTTGAATTCAGACTTCCTGACCCCATTATTGTTTCATAGTGACTTACAAAAACTATTTCTACAAATTGAATCGTCACAAAATAGGGTAATAAGGTTTGTAAACTGGTGGGAACTAACTTTTCTACGAAGGTTAAAAACCT
>CAIYZW010000354.1 GCA_903930725.1 uncultured Bacteroidota bacterium | reverse complement strand
CACATCTTCGATTTTTAGTTTAGCATTAAGATAGGGTTTTTCGGTCTCGAAATAATTTACAATTGCAGCAAACAGATCATCTTCCTTACCAGGGTCTTTCTGTTTTCCAATCAATACCGAAGTTTCGGTTAATTTGCCATGGGCCTGCTGGAGTAAATCCTCCCTGTATTTTATGATGAGTGAATTGTAGGCTTCATCGCGTTGTTTGTACAGTTTGTAAATATTCCATAATAAGATACTCAGTCCGGCCATGGAGACCAAAACAATGATCAGAATAATGTTGTTTGTCCTGATCCTGCTTTTCTGAAATAAAATCCTTGTATTTAGTTCTTCATTTTCTCTTGCATGTTTTTCATTATTGTAAAGCATTTCAAGGTCATGCACAGCAATCTGTTTTTCAAGAGAAAGCAATGAATCGTTAGTGGTTTTAATCTTTTTAAACGAGGAAAGGGCCTGTTTAAAGTTTCCCGTTTTTTCGAACATATACCTGATATTATCCAGGAATAGCATTGCAGCAGGTTTTTCACCTATCGAATCCGCCAGTTGGTAGGCCTTTTGATAAAAATCCATTGCACGGGAATTATCATTGGAGGCTTCATAAATATTGGCAATTCCATTGTATGATTTTGCCAATCCGCTAAAAATGCTTTTTGACCGACAAATCTCCGTCACCTGAAGATAAACTGGCATGGCCCTGCCATATTCCTTCCTGTTAAAATATAAATTGGCAAGGTTAAATTTTACCGAAATGATCTCGTATGCCACCCTGGGAGACATTTGATACTTTAAGGCTTCCGTGAAATAATACTCAGCACTGTCAGGTTTGTCAATCTGGTAATGAATCCCAAGATTATTTAAAGTTGAAACAAGGTTTATGGTATCCTGATTTTGTAAAGATATGGCCATGGATCTCTTGAAATAAAAAAGGGCTTTCCGCATGTCGTTTGTTGCCTGATAATTCGTAGCAATGTTGTTATAAACTGCCGCCATAGGCAATGGTTTACCGAGTTTTTCGAATATTCCGGAGGCTTCTATCAGATGTTCCAGTGCCTCCTCGTAATTTCCATTAATGGATAAAAGACTTCCGGTAAGATTGTGCGCACGGGCTACCTGGTATTCGTTTCCCGATTTTTCATACAACGAAAGACCCTCTTTAAGGAATTTCCCCGCCATAAAATACTTTCCTTCATCGGTAAACTGCTGCCCAAGCCATAAATCGGCGTTAGCCTGTAATTGGAAATTTCCGTCCTTCAGTGCTTGTTCACGTAATTTCAACTGGATATTTGATGCTGAATCATTGATTCCGAGCGCAATAAAAGCATCAGTCTTTAACTGGATCCACATTGTTTTTACTGAATCTTCAACTTGCAGTTTGCTGATAATCCGCAGGACCGAATCAGCATATTTCAGAGCACTATCAGGATGATTTTGGAGCAAAGAGGTGGCTTTGATCCTGCAGATATTGATATCCTGCAAAATGGCCGATGAGGTTTCCTTTTGTTTACAAGAGAAACTCATTATCAACAAAGACCATAGTGTCGCATGAAAAACATGCCGATACGAAAAACGATATTTTCCCATTATTAAGATTCAAAAAATAATTTCCTAGTGCAAAGGTAACCGTGAAAGTCAAAAATAAAAGGAAATTTTGCGGGTAATTATAAATTGGATATCAGAAAAGAAAAAAGGTTGGTAACCTGGACGAGGCTT
>CAIYZW010000353.1 GCA_903930725.1 uncultured Bacteroidota bacterium | reverse complement strand
TACTACGTTAACAACGACTGGATTGGTGCCTGGACAAATAATATCGAATTATGGCGCGAACGAAAAACCGGTGCAAAGTGGCGCTACATCCTTTGGGACATGGATTTTGGACTTGGCCTTGCAAGTTCACCGTGGGATGATAAACTCGGCGATGCTATGAACCCTTCAACACCTTCGATACATGCCGAAATATTTGTCAAGATGTTGCAGAATAGCGGATTCAGGCAATATTTTATAAACCGTTATGCCGATTTGATAAACTCAACCTTTAAACCCACCGAACTTACTGCCTTGGTTTATCAAATGCGCGATTCGATCGAAAACGAAATGAGCCGTGCATGGGTTCGCTGGTTCGAGAATCCCAACATTGACGAGTGGTACAACAATATCGAAAATATGGTTTATTTTATTAGCCAGCGCCCGACACCTGCACGTAATCAGATACAAACTCATTTTAACCTGGAAGGAATAGCAACCGAATATTTAACGATTTCTCCTGCCGGGGCAGGACGGATAAAAATCAATACCATTATTCCTGATTCGGATAGCTGGTCGGGCATCTATTTTAAAGGTATTCCGGTAACGATAACCGCCATTGCAAATCCAGGTTACACCTTCCAGAACTGGTCGCCAAACAACTTTATGCCTTTTGGCTCGGAGGAGCGGACTTTTACCTTTAATCCAACCTCGACAGCAGTTTTTAAAGCCAATTTTACCGGCAGTGCCGAAATCCCTAAAATCACCATTTCCGAAATTAATTATCACAGCGATTCGACAAGAAATGCAGGCGATTGGTTTGAACTCTCAAACTTTGGTGCCGCCCCACTCGATATTTCTGACTGGCACCTGCAGGACAGCGAGTTTTACAACGATTACACCATCACCTCTGGAACGGTTATTCCGGCTTTTGGTTTTGTGGTGATTTCGGAAGATCCTGAGCTTTTTCATACTCAGTTTCCCAACATCCCGGCCATTGGTCCTTGCGGTTTTAAACTTGGAAATTCTGGCGAAACCATCAAAGTTTTTGATTATTATAAAAATCCGGTACTCACCTTTTCTTATGCCGATTCGTTGCCCTGGCCCGAATGTGCCGATGGATGGGGGCGAACCCTCGAACTCAAAATTCCAACTGCTGACATTAATAATCCGGAAAGCTGGAAATGTGGCTGTATGGGCGGATCGCCTGGAACCACAGCTTCACAGTGCAGCGAAAGCATTGTAATCAGCGAAATGAATTATAATTCAGCCGATTGGGCCGATGCCGGCGATTGGATCGAGCTTTATAATTTATCCAACCAACAGGTTTATGTTGGTGGTTGGAAATTCAGCGACAGCGATAATCTTCATTATTTTCAGATTGCAAACGGGACTTTCATTCAGGATCATGAATACCTGGTGCTTTGTGGGAATCTCTCCAAATTCGAATCAATATTTCCGGATATTACGAATAAAACAGGTCCATTTAATTTTGGCCTTAGCGGCGATGGTGAAGCAATCCGACTATACAATGGCAGCGGGAAATTATATTTTTCGGTGGTTTATGATGATAATTTCCCCTGGCCGACCGATCCCGATGGCGAAGGTTTTACACTGGAACTTGCCGATGAAAACGAAGACTTTTGTGCAGGCTCCAATTGGTTTGCCGGCTGCCCCGGAGGTTCGCCGGGTGAAGCATATTTTGATCCTTGCAATACTGGTATCCCGGGAACTGATTCTAAAAAAGCCGGTTTTATTTATCCAAATCCGGCTAATAAGTTCATCAATATCAGTCTGCCTTCGATGGCTGATGAAAAATTAACAATAAAAATATTTGATGCCTTTGGAGCCTTATTTTTCGATCAGAGTTTTGAGATGGAAAATAATAAAACACCTGTTATTATTGATGTTGAGGGCTGGAGAAGTGGCGTTTA
>CAIYZW010000352.1 GCA_903930725.1 uncultured Bacteroidota bacterium | reverse complement strand
GCCGATCCCAACAACACCTACATTGATCACATTGACTGCTGGGGCAAATTCCTGGATGTTGATAAAGTGTTAATCCGGTCGGTGCCCACAAGCCATCCCCAGTATGCCGCAATAGAGGCTACAGCTGCCTATTACGCCGCTCAGACCTCTTCGTACGGAACCCCATTTCAGGTTTTCAGAGTTTATACCCCGAACAACCAGCCATACACCAATTCGCTCATTTTAAATAAAAAAGTAATCGTTCCAATCACGAATTCCGCTAATGATGCAGCCGCCATTGCTTCTTATCAGGCAGCTATGCCGGGCTATGATGTGGTTGGATTTACCGGAACATGGGAATCAACAGATGCCTTGCATTGTCGGGCCATCGGGATTGCCGACCTTGGAATGTTGCACATCCGCCACGTTGCGCTGTTGGGAAATCAACCCAATTTACCCTCCTACCCCATCGAAGCCGAAATTAAGACCTTTAGCGGTCAGCCGGTTTACACCGATTCGGCCATTATTTATTACCGCGTAAACGGGGCAGCATGGCAAAAAACAAACATGACCAACACTTTGGGCGAAACCTGGGCAGGAAGTATTCCCGGAGCACCGGGTGGAAGCGAAATCCAGTATTATCTTTACGTTGCCGACCAATCGGGCCGTCGCGAAACCCATCCTTTTATCGGGCAACCCGACCCGCATAATTTCTTTGTTGGCGAACTGGCATTTGCACATATCTATTTAAATCCAACCTCACTTGTCGTTGAGGCCATGGCCGGTGAGACAGGAAATACAGATTTAACGCTTGGAAATGTTGGTGATCTGGAATTAAATTATTCAATCACAGCGAATACCGCAGTTTTTGGAGATACAACTTATCCGGTTCCAAACAGCCCATCAGCAAGTGCTTATGATTATAATACCTACACCGAATCTGGCTGGACCAATTTGGTTGTGAATAAAACCGGTGAAATTTCAAACTGGCAGATTCATTATACCTGGACTACAGATAGCTATCCCGAAGAAAGCAGTTTTCATGTTGAATCGCCTGCCGGGACACAAGCTGTGATTGCTTCGGCGAGTCCTTCAGGCACTTACACCATTGACCTAACAAGTTTTGATGGCGAAGATATGGCCGGCACCTGGAAAATCTGGATCGAAGACACTTATGGCGACGGAGGGCATCAGGCCACCAATATCACAACCACATTTACCACAATCGAAAGCGAGATTTCGTGGTTATCGGCAAATCCTTCGAGTGGAATAGTACAACCGGGTTCATCTCAAACTGTTGTTGCAACCTGCGATGCATCTCAACTTGCACCCGGTTTATATTCAGCTGCTTTGATTGTCGCATCAAACGACCCGGATTCGCCCGAAATCGAAATTCCGGTAACTTTTAATGTAACAGCGCTTGCCGACATTACCGTTAATCCTGATACATTGTGGTTTCTAACCCTCGATGATATGACGCTTGGTAAAATATTTACTATCAGCAACCAGACAACATCGGATATTTTAATCAACGAAATTACCGAATGGGGCAGCAATTTTGCCTGGACGATAAATCCTCCGATACCAACTTTGCCTTATAATCTTCCTGCCGGAGAAAATCTCGACTTAAATGTAGTTATCCTGATTCCGCCAGCTAAGTTGTTCAACATGTTGTACGACAACCTGACCATCACTTCCGAATTTGGCGAACATACCGTGGTTGTTGCCTGGAATTCGG
>CAIYZW010000351.1 GCA_903930725.1 uncultured Bacteroidota bacterium | reverse complement strand
CGTCGTCGTATCAAGACATCATCTTCAAGCACAGCGAGCTTGCCCCGCGGGAGCTTGAGGAAGCGTGGGAAATCTTCAAGCACTACCGCGCATCCTGTAATTTCAATGCCTGACCGATAAATCATTGTTGTGTAATTTTTGGCAAAGTTAAAAATAACCCGCGTTTTGGGATAAACTTTTATTTTTTTTCTTTGCCTTTTTGGATATTTTTTTGGCATTCTTAAATTCAAAATCGCCTATTTTTAATACCGAAACTAACGATGCCGATTTGTATTTTAATTTTGGCTGGAATCAACACTTTTTTTTAAATGAAACGGCTATTTAAAAACAACATCAGCAATAATTGGCCAGATTCTTCAGATTTTGTTTTGTCCTGAAATGGCCGGATTATTTTGGATTACATCGGTGTGATTTCATCTGATTTTCAACCGGATTTAATATTTAGATTAGCTACATAGATAAATATTATTGTAATTATTAAAATAAAAGCGGTTACTTTGCGGTTTGTTAAAAGGTGTATTTTATTAATTTTGAGGAAATTAAATTTTGAGCACATTAAGAATTGGTGGATTAACCATACCGGTACCTATTATTCAGGGGGGCATGGGCGTAGGTATTTCGTTGTCGGGACTTGCAGTTGCAGTTGCTAATGAAGGAGGTGTTGGCGTAATTTCGGCTGCCGGATTAGGGCTTGTTCACCGGAATCCTGCACTCGATTTTCTGGAAGCCAACATCGAAGGGCTGCGAAAAGAGATCAGGAATGCCAAAGAAAAAACTAAAGGAATTATAGGTATCAATATTATGGTGGCCATGTCGGATTTTGCAGATCTCGTGAAGACTGCCATTTCCGAAAAAGCCGATATTATTTTTTCGGGAGCTGGTTTACCGTTGGATTTGCCAAAATTTTTAAAAGCCGATAGTGTAACCAAACTGGTCCCCATCGTTTCGTCGGGCCGCGCTGCAAAAATTATTTGCGAAAAATGGCAATCCCTACATAATTATCTTCCAGATGCAATTGTTGTCGAAGGCCCCAAAGCCGGTGGACATCTTGGTTTTAAAAAAGATCAGATTGATAACCTGGATTATGCGCTCGAAGAACTGGTGCCCGACGTTGTTCGGGAGGTAAAATATTTTGAAGACAAATATCAGAAGGAAATTCCGGTAATTGCTGCCGGTGGAATTTATACCGGACAGGACATCTTTAACATCATGCAAAAAGGTGCCAAAGGCATACAAATGGGTAGTCGTTTTGTTACCACCGAAGAGTGCGATGCTTCGCCAGGATTTAAACAAGCTTACATAAACGCCATCGAAAGCGATATCGAAATTATCCAAAGTCCGGTAGGAATGCCGGGAAGAGCATTAAATAACAACTTTATAGATAAGGTGAAGCAAGGTTTGAAGATGCCGATAAAATGCCCGTTCCACTGTATCAAAACCTGCGATGTATCAAGTAGCCCGTATTGTATTATCAAAGCCTTGTACAGTGCTTACAAAGGAAATATGGATCATGGTTATGCTTTTGCAGGCAGCAACGCGCATCTCGCCACAAAGATTACTACCGTAAAAGAGATTTTCAGGGAGTTGGTTACCGATTTGCAGTCGGCAATTAACCGCTCGCAGCAAAAAGCCTGATTTTAGCACCACGACTTTTTTGTTGTTTGGCTGGTATTAAGGCAAGCTTCCCAAGAAGACAACCCCATTTTAGATTTTATCAAATGGCAAAACAAGCTTTACGGCCTGTAATGCCTGTATTATGTTTACCTGATTTGAAGCTATATTTTTTATTTTTTGCAAAGAATTTAGGCTTGAGTTTGTGATTTCTTCTTTACCGGGCAAATTTATGTAATGAAATTGCCTTCAGGATGATGTTTTCTTAAATTTGATACCCTGAAACCCTCCCTTAAATAATCCAACCAGTACCATTCCAATAATTTTTTCTTTTTCTAAATTAGATTGTAATATATTTATAATTAGCTAAATGCAATATTATTTAGTAGCTTGTAATAGATAGGAAACAAAATAAATTAGAACTATGTATTGCATGATACTAAAAATTGTATTATGTTTGCAGCATGAATACTGAAAAAAACATATCACAGATGCGGAAAGGAGTACTCGAGCTTTGTATTCTGGCGATAATCTCCAAAACTGACGATGCTTACGCGTCGGATATTCTGGAAAAACTCAAAGAATCGAAGCTCATCGTTGTGGAAGGAACACTGTACCCTTTGCTGACGCGCCTCAAAAACGAAGGCCTCCTCAGCTACCGGTGGGAAGAGTCAAAATCTGGCCCTCCCAGGAAATACTACAAGATCACCGAACCTGGTGAGAACATGCTTACAGAAATGGTCGTCGGCTGGCGCGAACTGGTTGATGCCGTGGAAAATATCATTACAGTTGTTAAATCTTAAATCAAAATCAATTTAATCATTCAAAAATGAAAAAGACAGTAACAGTAAATATTAGCGGAATAATATTTCATATTGATGATGATGCTTATGAAAGACTTGGCCGCTACATGGATCGAATTAAAAAATATTTTACGAAATCTGACGGTCGTGATGAAATTATTGGCGACATCGAAGGGCGTATTGCCGAGATTTTACAGGGAAAAATAAACGAAAGCAAACAGGTAATCACCATCGAAGACATCAACGAAGTAATTGCAAATATGGGCGAACCGGCCGATTTTGACGAAAGTGGTGATACCGAAACCAGGCGCGAAACGATGGATAAAAACTTCGATTCGGGCAGGCCAAAACGACTTTACCGTGATCCTGACAAAAAAACCATTGCAGGTGTAGCCACCGGGCTTGCTGCCTATTTTAACATTGATCCGGTTTGGATTAAAATATTGTTCCTCATCACTGCAATATCTTATGGCCCTGGGATTATCGTTTATATAATTTTATGGATTGCAGTTCCCGAAGCCCGCACAACCGCCGAAAAACTCGAAATGCGGGGGGAGCAGGTAAACATCTCGAATATCGAACGGTCTATACGGGATGAATTTGATGGTATCAAAGGCAGGGTGAATAATTTTGCCGATGAAGCGGGTGAAGTTTTCACCAAAAAAAGACCGGTAGTTAAAACCTTCATTCACAACCTAATAAACCTGATTGGGACAATAATCGGGTATTTTTTCAAATTTGTTGTGGCGATGGTTGGACTTGTTCTGATGCTTTCGGGTTTTGCGTTTGTGATTGTACTTCTGGCCAGTATCACCGGTTTGTACGATTTCTCGTTCTTCGAAAATGGTGAAATGATCGGCTTTTCGATACCGGTTTTTTTAGAGATGATCTTTTCGAGTCATTTTATGACTTTCCTTGCCATTGTTTCGGTAGCGTTGCTTTTGGGCATCCCAATTATTCTGATGATTTATCTCGGATTCAGGCTGATGCTTGGAAATCGGGCAAAGGTGAAATATTTCGGACGAACTGCCCTTGCATTTTGGTTGGTAGGGCTGGTATTAGCGGCTTATGTTGCTGTTTTCACCGGCAGAGATTTCAGGCATACCGGAAGGCTGATAAAGGAATATGAATTGCCGTTGAAGCCCGCGAAAGTGCTGTATATTGATTGCCTGCCCGAAAGCACCCTCAGCGAAGAAGAGCCTCATTTCCAGATTTTCGACAAAGAATGGAAGGTGATTTTTAAAGAAAACGGCTACCAGATTTATGGTCTTCCGAAAATAATATTTGCAAAATCGAAAACAAACAATGTAAAAATTGGTGTAACTGCTTATGCCAAAGGCTCCGACAGGGAAGAAGCTGAACGCAGGGCAGAAGCATGCCTTTATCCGATAAATTCAAACGATTCGACCTTCATTTTGCCAAACTATTTTAAATTGCCTAAAAACGAAATTATCAGAGCTCAGCAAATCAAAATGACCATTGAAATTCCTGAAGGACAAATTGTTAAATTCAATCAAAACATG
>CAIYZW010000350.1 GCA_903930725.1 uncultured Bacteroidota bacterium | reverse complement strand
TAATTATCAAAGGACTATTGCAGTTGTTCTTTGCGGGTTACTTTTATTATTAAGTGGTTCTTCTTTGTTCATTGTTAACTTTATGACCAAAGATTATTTTTCAAATATTAGCATTGTTTGTGGAAATATTGGGTCAATTCTTTGTTGCGTAAGCATTTTCAAAGGTGAAATGGATGAGAAAAATTATTGACACATAAAAAATATTAACCGACTTTAAGCAATACACTTTCAATAAAGAGTATGACGCCTACGAATAAATTAGGTCTTAATATCGTCATCACAATCGAATATGAAACCCTATTTATTAGATCAACAATAATTATTTGATGAGTAAATTCCCCTACCCTTCAAATATGAAGCATTTGAAAGTCAAAAAACTTAAAATGAACAGAACATGAAAAAAGTATTTTTAGCCATACTCCTGATTTGTACGGTAAGCCTGTTGTCGGCACAGAACTACTTCAGAAGTGGGATTTTTCTGCATCATTCCACGGGAAGCTACATCTGGGGGCCAAACCCGGATGGAAACTCTACAACCACCATCCCCGGACAGATGCATGGCTTTAACACAACGCACGGCTTCACCGGCAACGATTCGGTTACAATGAACGCAGAATGGTGGTCGCCCGGTGATAACGAATGGTCAACCCAGCACGAATTTTTTGAGGGCAATACTGCCTTTACCGACATCAATTATTATCTCGAAAACAACAAAATTCTGGTCATCAAATCGTGCTTCCCATCAGCGGCAATGGCGTCCGTTGGCGGGCCTTCCGATACTTTAAACCCGACCTATAAAAGCATCTACAACTACAAATGGCACTGGCGGCATATCGTTAAAGTCATGGAAAACCACCCTGACCGGTTTTTTGCTATCTGGACCAACGCCCCGCTCGAAAATTCATCAACAACAACCGTTGAAGCAGGTTTTTCAAAATCATTTTGCAGATGGGCGAAAGACACGCTTGCCAATGGATTGGATAGCGAATATGGGCCGTTTCCGGCAAACATTTATGTGTTCGATTTTTTCGGCAAACTTACTGGGGCAAACGGCGTTATGTTGGACCAATACAGAACTTCAGCATACGATAGCCACCCCAACGGAGCCGCAACCGACCTGGTGGCGCCGCAGTTTGTGGATGAAATTTTTGAGGCGGCCCTCGCGTACGAATCGTTGTATGCCAAAGTTGGAGAAGGAAGTTCGGTTGTTTCCGGAATAAAAATATTCCCCAATCCGGCTACCGATGTTTTAAACATCGGATTTTGTTCCCCTGCAAAAACGATAAATCTTGAAATATTTTCCGCTGTCGGTGAAAAGCTTTTTCAGAAAACCATCCCGAATGGATCAACAAATCAGCATGTTGAAAGCATCGATTTGTCCGGGTTTTCAACGGGGTGTTATTTTTTAAAAATTCAGACGGAGAATGCTGTCGAAACAAAGAAATTTGTCATTCAAAAATAATTGCACCAATATTAATATTCTGGAAACATGTATTCGGGCCAGGGCGGCTTAGGTACTTCAAAGCCCGGGTAAACCATGAAATCCCAGGTTTCCAAAAACAAATCATAAAAAAATGAGACCATACATTTTATCCGAAACCAACTGGAATGCCGTTAAAGATGAGCGTTTCGAACTGGCAATCCTGCCCTGGGGAGCAACGGAAGCGCACAATTTTCATTTGCCTTATTCGGCGGATAATATCGAATCCGATTTTATTGCCGCCGAATCGGCCAGGTTGGCCTGGGAAAAAGGATCAAAAGTCGTTGTTTTGCCAACCATCCCGTATGGTGTAAACACCGGGCAGCGGGATGTTTATCTTGACATGAATATTAATCCCAGCACCCAGTTTGCGATTTTATCCGACATTGTTGATGTTTTAAATCATCAGAAGATTTTCAAATTACTGATATTAAACAGTCATGGCGGGAACGATTTTAAGCCTTTTGTGCGGGAACTTGGCGTGAAATACCCCAAAATGTTTATCAG
>CAIYZW010000349.1 GCA_903930725.1 uncultured Bacteroidota bacterium | reverse complement strand
CTCCGAGATTCGATTGCGACCTCCCGAGATTCAATTTCGCCACAGCCAGCTATGCTACCATCATTAATCAAAATGAGAATCCTGTTTTAACATTGTCGAATCGTCCGAATACTTACTTTTGCACGGTCTTTAAATAAATAGTAAAATGAAAAAATTGCTCTACCCGGTAATCATTGCATTATCGATGCTCGTTTTCCTTCCGGCTCACAGCCAAAACTATCAAAACCTCACCCCCGACGATTTCGCCAAACACCCTTATTGGGTGCAGATGATGCAAGACGAAACCGTTAACTTTTACGATGTTCAGAAAGCCTTTAACCTCTACTGGCAAAACCGCGAAATAACCAAAGGCAGCGGTTGGAAACCCTTTAAAAGATGGGAGTACATGATGAGCAGCCGTGTTTCACCAGATGGAACCCGTCCTGCCAACGACCACGACTGGAACGAATATTTCGATTATCTCGAAAAATTCCCCAACCAAAAATCCTCAAACGGAAACTGGGTAAATTTAGGCCCCTATTCAATCCCTTCAGGCAAGGGCTACAAAGGTTTGGGAAGAATAAATGCCATTGGTTTTCATCCATCCGATCCAAAAACAATTTTTATTGGCGCTCCTGCAGGCGGATTGTGGATAAGTCACAACAGCGGTGCCACCTGGAGCAGCGAAACCGACGTTTTACCTACCCTTGGCGTATCATCAATAGCCATAGACTTTATCAACCCCGATATCATGTACATCGGCACTGGCGACCGCGATGCCGGTGATGCTGCCGGACTGGGTGTAATGAAAAGTTTGGACGGCGGCCTTACCTGGGAAATGTTCAACAACGGCATGGGTTCGCGCGTTGTTGGCCGACTTCTGATGCACCCGCAAAATAATAACATCATTTTTGCTGCTACAAGTGGCGGCATTTACAAAACCACCGATGGAGGGAATTTGTGGGTAAGCAAAAGGTCTGGTGATTTTAAAGACATCGTCTTCAAAGCCAACGATCCAACCATCCTTTTCGCTACTGCTGGAGGTAAATTTTTTAGGTCGGACAATAGTGGTGAAACCTGGGGACAGATCACCTCAGGTTTGCCTGATGGCGAAAGAGCTGTTATTGGTGTTTCTCCTGCAAATCCAAATGTTGTTTATTTTCTGAATACAGCATCCAGCGTATTTCTTGGACTCTACCGTTCAAACGATGCCGGCTTAACCTTCCAGGAGCAATCAACCACGCCAAATATTATGAGCTGGGGTTGCACTGGCGGCGATGGTGGCCAGGCTTGGTACGATCTCGATATCGCCGTTAACCCGAATGATGAAAATATGATTTTTGCAGGTGGTGTTAACTGTTTCAGATCGGTTGACGGTGGTGTTACATGGCAAATCAGCTCCCATTGGTGGGGCGATTGCAGCGTTCCATCGGTTCATGCCGACCTTCATGTTTTAGAATATAACCCGGTGGATGGAAAACTCTATGCCGGCAACGATGGAGGCATTTACTGGACTCAAAATAGCGGAACAAACTGGAGCGAAATTTCAAACGGACTTGCCATCGGTCAGGTGTATAAACTTGGCCAGAGCGCCACGGTAAAAGACAAAGTAATTAATGGCTATCAGGATAACGGAACTTCGACCTTTACAGGCGGCACCAGCTGGGTTAATAACCTCGGTGGCGATGGAATGGAATG
>CAIYZW010000348.1 GCA_903930725.1 uncultured Bacteroidota bacterium | reverse complement strand
GCGAGCCCAGGGACCAAAGTACAAAACTTCGGTTTCGAGTTTTACAAGTTCGGTTGATTCGTTGCGACCAGTACTAAAAACTCCGCCAATACCAAAGCGGTTTTTAATCATCTTTAACGCGCTCATTCCCACCAGATAATCGTTGGTGATGTATTTAAATCCGCTAAAACCAGCGCCTTGATTTACAGATGTTGAACTTAAATTTCCTGTTACCAGCAAAAGTGATTTGCCCTTTGTAAAAGGCGAAACCATTGTTGAATCCTGGCAGCGCCCCTGGAGGGTAAAAGCAATGATAATCAGCAGGATGCCAAATTTATAAAACGGAACCGAAAAATTTATTTTTGTCAATTTAGATCTGTTTATGTGAATGCCGAATCAAAAGTAAAATTATGGATTTGTTTGATGACAAAAACTTTTTACTAAAACTTTATGCCAAATTGAGATTTGAGATTTGAGATTTTAAAAAAATAAGCACCATTCTTCTCAGAATGATGCTTTAACCGGTGACCCCAAAGGGATTCGAACCCATATCGTCAGAACCGGAATCTGAAATTCTATCCATTGAACTATGGGGCCAATTTTTGCAAAAATAATGCTTTTAGGTTTGTGTGATCAAAAATTTAAAAAGGAAAGCAGGTCAAAGGGATTAAAAATATTCTTAATCACAAGTTGCATTTAACCGATCCTAAGAATTATTATTTTACTTTTGGACAAATTTTCAAAACATCAACCTTATGAAGGCACAAATTACAATAATTATCGCAGTATTATTTTTGGGTGTTTTTGAGCTTAACGCCCAGGTAAAAAAGGCTTACACTACCTCCGGTGGCGAAATGATATTTTCGTTTGCCACTATTGATAACAATGGAGGCGAATCGGGCAACATCATGCGCTGGTCGCCAGTTTTCAACTTTCAAAACCTTATTAATTACGATGCCAGCAACGCTGTAGGCTTTTTCTCAGGGTTAAACATCCGCAATGTTGGTTTCATTTATGATGTCCCAAACACCAACATCCGAAAGAAGTTCAGAAATTACACAGCGGGAATCCCGGTTGGCTTTAAAATTGGCCAGTTGGATAAAGTGTTTGTGTATGGCGGCTACGAAATCGAATTTCCGCTCAACTACAAAGAAAAAACCTTCGAAAACGAAAAAAAGACCGACAAATTTAATGTCTGGTTCAGCAAACGGGTTCCATCGGTTTATCATACCGTAATGCTCGGTGTAAATTTACCTTATGGCGCCAACATTAAGTTTAAATATTATCTTACAAGTTTCTTTAACAAAGATTTTAAAGAAACCATTAATGGTGAGGTAAGTAAGCCTTACGAAAATATCGAGGCCAATGTTTTTTACTTTTCACTTACTTTCGATTTATTCAAGAACACCCATTATTCGGGTCCGATGGACTCAAAGGATGTAAAGTATTCCGCCATGTATTAGATGGTTGAAAGCGCAAATCCGTTCGATAAAGTTTATCAGGCGTTTGAACCAATCTGCACTTTTCGGTATTTATTGACTTTCTTAACAAAATAAATTCACTAACAAAATATCATGAAAAAGAGACTATTAACACTAATCCCGGCAATAGCAATTATGGCCATGCTGTTTCTCCCGTCCTGTTATCCCGGTGAAACGGTATCCTACGGCGACCTCGACCTGGTTACCACAGTTTACGACACAAAGACAAACTTTCAGGAGTTATCAACATTTGTAATGCCCGATACCATTATCCAACTTAAGGATACACTTAACACCGGCAACAATACGAACATTTCGCGTGCTTATGATAATATGATTCTTGGCCGGATTAAGCAAAACATGCTCGATAATGGTTTCGTCGTAGCAACCGATCCGGAAAATAATCCGCCGGATGTAATTCTTACAATTTCGGCAATGGCGACAACGACCACCACCGTTTGGTATGATTACCCGTATTATTGGGGCTGGTATGGCGGCTGGGGCTGGTATTATAAAAGCACAGGCTATTATCCTTACTGGTATCCTTATTATCCGTGGGGAGGAGCAACATATATTTCGAGCTATACTACCGGCACTTTGCTGATGAGCATGAACGACCTTCGGAATGTTGATGCCCAAAACGACAGCATTCCTGTTATCTGGTTAGGCGCAATTAATGGCCTGTTGGGCGAAACCAACAAAGCCGACGTTGTAAACCGCCTTCAATACAACATTGATAAGGCTTTTGAACAATCGTCCTATCTTAAACAAAACTAATAATTGGCCTTTCTGATAATCCAAAATAAAATATAGCATGAAAAAGATAGTATTATTCGTCATATTCGCAGCATTTGGTTCGATGGCCTTTGCGCAGGAAACTTCATTATGGTCGCTTACCTACAATATGTCGGTTCCGATGGGAAAAACCACCGATTTTATCGAAAAAACCAGTTTCAGGGGCATCGCCCTCGAAGGCCGGCAATTTATTGACAACAACTTTTCGATAGGTGGAAGCGTGGGTTGGAATACTTTTTACGAGAAAAAGGACAAACTTACAACCCAGATCGAAAACATTACCTTTACCGGAACACATTACCGCTACCTGAACGCTTTTCCGATTTTTGTAAATGCAGCTTATTATCTTAACGAAGGAAGTTACGTCAGGCCTTACGCTGCTGCCAATGTCGGACTTATTGTAACCGAGTACCGGAACGACGTTGGACTTTACACAGTTCAGGAAAAACCTGCAAAATTCGGTCTTGCCCCCGAAGTTGGTGTACTGATCGAAAGCGAAAGCGGCACCGGTTTTACAATAAATTTTAAGTATAACATTGGTGCCAAAACCAGCGAAACCAAAACCTTTACATCCCTTGGGATAAATGTAGGTTTCATCTGGGTTTTATAAAAATTACCGCCAAAAAAGCTTAAAGGCTTCATGGAAATAACTCCCATGAAGCTTTTTTTTTCGCCAACTGCCGACTGGCCACTGGTTACTGCCTACTTCCGGCTCTAATATTTCAAAAGAGTATTATCTTTGGATTTTTACTATAACAGATGAAGCGGGTTTTCGTTAACATCACAAATTTAAATTTCTAAAAACAAAATATAAAATGGCTACTTCCAAAAAAAGCACAAAAAAAAGGCTGGCACTCGTCGAAAGTGACGAATGGCTCATCCCGGTTGAAGAAGAAATCAATAACCGGCTGCTCCGCTTTAACGACCGCCTGAAACAAATAGAGACCGACTTTGGCAGCATTTTAAAATTTGCCGATGCCTACAAATATTTTGGGATACATCACGATAAAGGTGCCGGTGGATGGTTCTATCGGGAGTGGGCGCCTGCCGCTTACGAACTTTTCCTTTTCGGTGATTTTAATGGCTGGAACCGCAATTCGCATCCATTAAAACGAAACGATTATGGTGTATGGGAAATCTTTTTGGACGACAAAATTTACAAAGAATCATTTAAACACGGCAGCCTCCTCAAAGTGCTTGTTCATGCCGCCAATGGATGGAAAGAGCGCATTCCGGCATACATTTCCCGCGTGGTTCAAAACGACAACACCAAAGATTATACTGCCCAGCTTTGGATGCCCGAAAAACCATTTTCGTGGAAAGGCGACAATTTTACAACCGGCAAGTTGGCCGACCTGCTCATTTATGAATGCCATGTGGGGATGGCGCAGGAAAAATACGGCGTTGGCACCTACAACGAATTTGCCGATTACACCTTGCCGCGCATCAAAGAAGGAGGCTACAATGCCATCCAGGTGATGGCCATTGCAGAGCATCCGTATTATGGGTCGTTTGGCTACCATGTTTCCAATTTCTTTGCAGCTTCAAGCCGCTTCGGCACTCCCGAAGAACTGAAATATCTCATCAAAAAAGCGCACAGCATGGGCATTGCCGTAATTATGGACATCGTTCATTCGCACACGGTAAAAAATATTCACGAAGGCCTCAACGAGTTCGATGGCAGCGACCATCAATATTTTCATCCCGGCGAACGCGGCGACCATCCCGCCTGGGATTCCAAATTGTTCGATTATGGAAAAACAGAGGTGCTTCAGTTTTTGCTTTCCAACGTAAAATATTGGCTCGAAGAATTTCATTTTGATGGTTTCCGTTTCGATGGCGTTACTTCGATGATGTATTTCCATCATGGGATGACAGCCTTCGACAGCCGCGACAAATATTTTACCGATGGCGTGGAATGGGATGCCATCACCTACCTGCAATTGGCGAATACATTGATTCATAAAGTGAAGAAAGACGCCATTTCCATTGCCGAAGATGTGAGCGGGATGCCCGGCCTCTGCCGCCCGATTGATGAAGGTGGAATTGGTTTCGATTACCGCCTGGCGATGGGCCTGCCCGATTTCTGGATCAGGACGCTGAAAGAGAAAAAAGACGAAGACTGGAACATGGACGAAATCTGGTTTACGCTCAACGACCGCCGCCCCGATGTTGGAACCATCGGCTATGCCGAATCGCACGACCAGGCTTTGGTTGGCGACAAAACCCTCGCCTTCTGGCTCATGG